>JAEEJD010000034.1 GCA_016281675.1 Lachnospiraceae bacterium | reverse complement strand
TAAAGCTGACGCCCCTCCTCAAAGTTTCCGACCTTGTTCGCCACTACTTTGATCGAGGTGTTGGCACGGTCAAACTTCGGATGCCTTCCGAGCGCCTTGAGGAGCGAATACGAATCCGTTATGGACGTAGGCTCCGGAGTCGTAACGAGAAGTATCTCACCGCTTGCCACCAAAAACTCGAGCACAGCATCGCTTATGCCCGCACCTGTATCTATAATTATTACATCGGCCAAAAGGTCGAGCTCGCTTAGGTTCTTGATCAGATAATCTATGTAATCTTTCCCGAGATTGCTCAGGCTCGCTATACCCGAACCTCCCGAGATGAACCCGATATCCATGGGTCCCATGGTGATTATCTCACGGATATTCTTGCCGTGATATATAAGGTCCGCAAGATTATGCTTCGGGATCGCGCCGAACATGACCTCAATGTTGGCCATTCCGAAGTCCGCATCAAATATTATAACCTTTTTGCCGAGCCTTCGAAACTGGACGGCAAGATTGATCGACACATTTGATTTTCCGACCCCGCCTTTTCCGCTCGTGACGGTGATGACTCTGGCGGCGGGTCGGCTCTGCAGCGCACTGTTTTTGATTATGTTCCGAAGTCCTTCTGCCTGATCCATCATTTACCTCCCAGGAGCTGCTTGACGGTCGCCTGCGGCGAAAATACTTCGATATCGTCCGGTACGTTCTGCCCGCACGTCACATATGACATTGAGGCACCGGTGTGCATGCACAGATTGAAGAGATTACCGAGTGTTGTCGTCTCATCGAGTTTGGTGAATATGAGCTTGTAATCGGTGAACTCCGAGTAAGCATCGGCTATCGCCAGAAGGTCACGGTACTTTGTCGTAGCACTGACAACAAGATACGTGTCCTTATCAACCGAGTCGTCGACACTCCTCAGAAAATGCGCCATCGAGTCTTTCTGATCGGCATTGTGCTGTGAGTGTCCCGCGGTATCTACAAGTATGTAATCGTAATCCTTGTAATCCTTGATCGACGTCATCATCTCGTCCTCGGTGTAGATAACCCTGAACGGAACGTCGAGGATGCTCGCATATGTGCGGAGCTGTTCGGCAGCGGCTATCCTGTATGTATCGGTTGTCAGAAGCACTACCTTTTTCTTGTGATTGACGCAAAGCTGCGAAGCGATCTTCGCAATGGTCGTTGTCTTGCCGACACCCGTCGGTCCAATGAAGAAAATCACACGCTGGCGTTCAAGCCCGAGCGGTATCGTAACAGGCTGGCCGAACTTAAGTATCATCTTCTGATATATGTTTCCGAGCAGGAAATCAACGCTGGCTTTTTGCGTGTTTATCTTTCCGATCTCGTCAAGAAGTTCGTTGGCATACTTTTCCGCCACTTCGTTGTCTATCAGTGTTTTGTATATGAGCTTTAAGAACGCAACTGAAGAATCGTCATCCTCGCTTTGCTCAAACTCGTCCTTTTCCGGAGTCTTGGTGAGCTGTTTCTCAAGAAGCGACTGAAGATTATCGAGTCTCTGTTCAATGACCTTCTTGCTCTTGTCGACCTCTTCCTTAACGGGTTCCGGTTCGTCCTCATATACGGCGTAACGTGAAGGAGGCATTCCGCGGTTTATGCCCTCACGCGCAATGCTCTGTTTTGCGAGCATGGAGAATGCGTTACCGGCAGGCTTCTCACTCTCCTCTTCCATGCCGACGGTAACTTCCATAACGGGCTTTGCAAGAAAACTCAAGAAGCCTCTTTTCTTGATCGAACGCGTGCTCATGATCACGACGTTCTCGCCCATCTCCCTTTTAGCGGCCGATACCGCCTCTTCTTCTGTTTTGGCCTGAAATTTCTTGATTATCATTTATGCTGTCACCATTCCGACTGATTGCAATTCTACATTCGAATCAATCTCATTATATGATACTACAATTAGATCCGGATAGTAATCTTCCGTGAGTTTTTTGAAATACATTCGTACGATCGGTGATGTGATAACGATCGGATTCCTGCCGAGGTTCTCGAGCTTTGCGACTTCCTCTCCGACAGAGTTCATTATTTCCTTCGTCCTGTCCGGATCGAGAGTCAGGTATGCTCCCTGCTCCGTCTGCTTGACGGAATTCATTATCTCCTGCTCGATCTTCGGGTCAAGAGTCACAACACTTGTTGCTTCGTTTGCCGCAAAATACTTTGCGGATATGGCACGCTTAAGACTCTGTCTTACATACTCGGTAAGGACATCCGTATCTCTCGTGACCGTGGAATGATCTGCCAGCGTTTCGAATATCGACAGAAGGTCTCGGATCGAGATGCCCTCTTTCAGCAGGTTCTGGAGAACCTTCTGAATCTCGCCGAGTCCGAGAAGCTTCGGTGTCAACTCGTCAACAAGCGACGGGTTCGTCTCCTTGATGTTGTTGATAAGGTTCTGAACATCCTGACGCGTAAGAAGTTCCGAAATATGCTGACGGATGACTTCGGTAAGGTGTGTCGCGATGATCGAAGGCGGGTCGACAACCGTATAGCCGAGACTCTCCGCACGCTCTCTCTGAGATTCGGTGATCCATATCGCGGGCAGATGGAAAGACGGCTCGAACGTCTGGATACCTGATATCTCTTCTTCAACAAAACCCGGGTTCATGGCCATATAATGGTCGAACAGTATCTCACCCTCACTGACCTGGATACCCTTGATCTTGATTATGTACTGGTTTGGATTAAGCTGTATGTTATCCCTAAGTCTTATGATCGGAACGACCGTACCGAGTTCAAGTGCAACCTGACGACGTATCATAACGACTCGGTCAAGAAGGTCACCGCCCTGGTTAACGTCAGCAAGCGGGATGATACCGTAACCGAACTCGAGCTCGATCGGATCGACCTGAAGGAGCGAGACGAC
>JAEEJD010000033.1 GCA_016281675.1 Lachnospiraceae bacterium | reverse complement strand
CGAAAGTGCATCGCGGATGATCTTTATCTGCTTATCTTTCTGGCTTCTGTTGATCTTATCGAGCTTCGTGGCGATTATGACCGGAGTGAAACCGCTCGCGCAAACCCAGTCATACATGAGCTTATCGTTGCTGCCGGGCTCGTGCCTGATATCTATAAGCAGGAATACACACCGCAGCTGCCTGGAGCGGTGAAGATATCTTTCGATCATCTGCCCCCATTTGGCGACTTCACTCTTCGATGCCTTCGCATAGCCGTATCCCGGCAGATCCACGAAATATATCTCTTCATTTATATTGTAGAAGTTGATCGTCTGCGTCTTGCCGGGCTGCGCGCTCGTTCTGGCATAGCTCTTGCGGTTCATCAACGCGTTTATGAGCGATGACTTGCCGACATTACTCTTCCCGGCAAAAGCGACTTCGGGAAGGTTTGTCACCGGAAGCTTACTCGTTACGCCGCACACGATCTCGAGATTAACATTCTTTATGATCATAGTGCGTGCCTCAGTACTTCATCCATGTGCTCTACAAACACGATCGAAAGCCCCTTTGTGATCTCGGCATCAAGTTCCTCGATATCCTTCGTATTGGCCTTCGGCACGATCACCTTCCGGATCCCCGCATTTTTCGCGGCCAGGATCTTCTCCTTGAGGCCTCCTATCGGAAGCACCCTGCCCCTAAGAGTTATCTCGCCGGTCATAGCGACATCGGCGCGCACCTTTTTGCCGGTTATAGCCGAATACAGTGCCGTCGCCATCGTGATACCGGCACTCGGTCCGTCCTTCGGAACGCTTCCCTCGGGAATATGCAGGTGAAAATCATGTTTCCTGAAATAGTCCGCGGAAATCCTGTGCTTTGAGGCTATTGAACGTATATAGCTCATCCCGGCCTGTGCGGACTCCTTCATAACGTCGCCCAGCTGTCCCGTGAGCAGGATCTCTCCCTTACCGGGCATGACGTTTACCTCTATCGAAAGCGTATCGCCGCCGACGCTCGTCCATGCAAGCCCGCGCACGATACCGACCTCATCTTTCTCATTCTTCTTATCCCGTTCGTACTTGCGTACTCCGAGAAAATCATACAGATTGCCTCTGTTGACCCTGACCGAGGTCTTTCCGTCCTGATAGATCGCGCGTGCCGTGCGGCGGCATATCGCGGCGATCTTACGTTCCAGCGATCTGACGCCCGCTTCTTTCGTATATCCCGAGACTATCTCTGGCCATACGGTATCCGCGATCACAAGTTGTCCCTTCTTGAGTCCGTGCTTTTTCAGCTGCTTTGCAAACAGATGCTCTTTTGCGATATGTATCTTCTCGTTTTCGGTATAGCTTGATACTTCGATGACTTCCATTCTGTCAAGAAGCGGTCTCGGAATGTCCGCGGCGGAGTTTGCCGTCGCTATAAAGAGTGCTTCGGAAAGATCGATCGGAAGTTCGATGTAATGATCCGAAAACTTCGAATTCTGCTCGCTGTCAAGAACTTCAAGAAGAGCCGCTGACGGGTCACCCTTGAAATCGTTACTCATCTTGTCTATCTCATCGAGCAGGATCAGGGGATTTTTGACGCCCGCATTCTTGAGTGCGACCGCGATACGTCCGGGCATGGCTCCGACATATGTCCTGCGGTGTCCTCTTATCTCAGCTTCATCCCTTACGCCTCCGAGGCTGATACGTACGTATTCCTTGTCAAGTGCCGTTGCAACCGACTTCGCGATACTCGTTTTTCCGGTACCGGGAGGTCCGATAAGACAGATTATCGGGGAATTACCTTTTCTTGTAAGGTTTCTGACCGCCAGGAACTCGAGCATCCTCTCTTTGACCTTATCGAGGCCGTAATGGTCTCGGTTTAGTATCCTCTCGGCCCTGTTGATATCCCTGTTGTCCTTTGACGCTTTGTCCCAAGGCATCGCAAGAAGCGTTTCGATATATCCTCTCGAGACCTCGGCTTCGCTCGATCCGTCATGAAGATGGCTGTACCGGTCGATCTCCTTTAATATGCGGTCCTTGATATCTTTTTTCGCTTTGAGCTTTTGGGCAGCCTCTTTGTACCGTTCCTCTTCGGTCGCAGTACTTCCCTCACCGAGTTCTTCCTTGATGACCCTGAGCTGTTCGCGAAGAACGTACTCTTTCTGATTTTTGTCCACGCGATCTTTTATCTGCTTTGCGATGTTCGTCTTGATGTTCAGAACATCCACCTCACGCTGAAGTATCGTCATCAGCACGATGAATCGTTCATCAACGGTCTCGGCTTCAAGGAGCCTCTGCCTGTCGGGAAAGTGCATCGGTACGTTTATCGCAACAAAATCAAGGAGTTCGGCAAGTGTCTCCGCCTCCTCAAACTGTTTCGTAAGTGTCTTTCCGATCTTGGGATTGTATCCCAGAAGCGTGGTCAGAAGATCTTTCAGGATGTTGATCTTCGCCATTATCTGAAGTCTTACTTCCTCGTTGTCGACAGTGATCTCGGGATTGACCGGGGAGATGTTTCTGATGATATACCAGTCATCCGGCGCGACAACTTCCTTTACCGTAGCCGTAACGAATTCGTTGTTTTCGGCCTTAACTATCTGGGCGCGCGCAACTCCCTCCACGAGAACGCGCAGAACGTTTCCGGGAAGCTTTACGACCTGCTTGATCGTGCAGATGCTTCCGTACGCATACAGGTCGAGACCTCCGGAGCGGAGCCTTTCCTCCGTGCTCCTGTCCGCGACCGCAAACAGTTTCCTGTCCTTTATCATGGCCGCTTCCACGGCCCTGACCCCTGCAGGCGTATTAATATCAAAATGGATGACCATGCCCGGAAGCACAGCCATCTGTTTGACAATGACACAGGGATATTTCTTCTTTACGATCCTTCGCAAAACTACTCTGCCTTCTTAAGACTCTTCTTGACGTTGTCGTTGTTCCTGACGATAAGGGGAGCTCCCTCACCCGTCACCGCACCTTTTGTGATCACGCACTTTGTGATGGAATCATCGGAAGGGATCTCAAACATCAGATCGTTCATCAGCCCTTCAAGGATCGAGCGAAGACCTCTGGCTCCGGTCTTCTTCTCGTAGGCTTTACGAGCGATCTCGCGGATCGCATCTTCCTCGAACTCAAGCTCAACACCGTCCAGTTCAAACAGTTTCCTGTACTGCTTGATGATAGCGTTCTTCGGCTCCGTGAGAACCTTGACAAGAGCATCCTCGTCAAGGCCTTCAAGGCTGACACAGATCGGCACACGACCTACAAACTCGGGGATAAGTCCGAATTTGATCAGATCCTCGGGCTGCACCTGTGAAAGGAGCTGTCCGACCTCGTGCTCTGTCTTTGTTGCTATCTCGGCGTTAAATCCGATCGATTTGCGGTCAAGACGGTTCTCAACGATCTTCTCAAGACCGTCGAAAGCTCCTCCGCAAATGAACAGTATATTGGTCGTATTGATAGGGATCAGTTCCTGATGAGGATGCTTTCTTCCTCCCTGTGGAGGTACCGAAGCATTCGTTCCCTCGATGATCTTAAGAAGCGCCTGCTGCACTCCTTCGCCCGAAACGTCTCTTGTTATCGAAACGTTCTCGGATTTTCTCGTGATCTTGTCGATCTCATCTATATAGATGATGCCGTATTCGGCTTTTTCTATGTTGTAATCGGCCGCCTGGATAACCTTTAAAAGGATGTTTTCAACATCCTCTCCGACGTAACCCGCTTCCGTAAGTGCCGTCGCATCCGCGATGGCAAAGGGCACGTTGATGATCTTCGCAAGCGTCTGTGCAAGGAGTGTTTTACCCGAACCCGTGGGCCCAAGCATGATAACGTTTGATTTTTGAAGTTCTATGTCCGTCTGCTCATTCTGTGACAGTATTCTCTTGTAGTGATTGTACACCGCAACGGACAGGACCTTTTTTGCTTCCTCCTGGCCTATTACGTTCTCATCGAGGAACTCTTTCATCTCGCGGGGTTTCACGAGATTGATCTCAAAATCGTTTTTCTCGGGTTCCTTCTCTTCGGCGTCATACAGCTCATCTTCGACGATCTCCATGCACACTTCTATGCATTCGTCACAGATGAACACACCCTCCGGACCGGCGATCAGCTTTTTGACCTGGTCCTGGGTCTTGCCGCAAAATGAACATCTGATATCTTTCTTTACCATTATCTCTCCTACGCTCTGTTGGTGATGATCTTATCTACGATCCCGTATTCGAGCGCCTCCTCGGCACTCATCCAGTTATCTCTCTCTGTATCCTCCGCGATCTTCTCAAAAGGCTGTCCTGTGTTCTCGGAAAGCAGTCTGTTGAGTCGCTCTTTCGTGCGAAGTATCTGTTTTGCAACGATCTCGATCTCGGTCGCCTGACCCTTTGCACCGCCTGAAGGCTGATGGATCATGATCTCGGCATTGGGAAGAACAAATCTCTTACCCTTCGCACCGCCTGCCAGAAGGAATGCACCCATGCTGGCTGCCATTCCGATGCAGTATGTGGCAACATCGCACTTGACGTAATTCATCGTGTCATAGATCGCAAATCCGTCTGTCACCGATCCGCCGGGGCTGTTGATGTAAAAATGGATATCCTTCTCGGGATCTTCCGCCTCAAGGAACATCATCTGCGCAACTATAAGGTTCGCCGTCGTATCGTTTACTTCTTCACCGAGGAATACGATCCTCTCCTTAAGAAGTCTCGAATAGATATCGTAACTGCGCTCACCGCGGCTTGTCTGCTCAATGACGTAAGGTACTAAGCTCATAGTTTACTCCTCTCGTTTACTTTTCCTTTGCGTTCTCGACGATAAGATCGATCGCCTTCTGGATCTTCACATCCTCGATGATCTGGTTCTTGCCGTACTCATCGTCGCCGATATACTCTTTAAGCTTGTCGAGTTCCATCTTGGACTCTTCCGCCATACGCTCAAGTTCCTTCTCGTATTCCTCATCGGAAACCTCGAAGTTCTCGGCCTTAACGATAGCCTCGAGGATAAGTCTCGACTCGATCCTCTTTATCGCACCGGGTCTCATCTGCTCCGTAAACTTCTCCATGTTAAGTCCCGTGAACATGAAGTACTGGTCAAGCGACAGACCCTGGCTCTGAAGTCTTCTCGCATAGTCATTGACCATATTCTTGACGCTCGTATCGATCATCGCATCGGGTATCTCCATCTTGGAATCCTTGACGATAGCCTCGATAACGGCATCCTCCTTCTTGTCCTTGGCCTCTTTTACCTTCTTCTCCGTAAGGTTCTTCTTCACGTCCTCGCGGTACTCGGCCATTGTATCGAACTCGGACACTTCCGACGCGAACTCATCGTCAAGCTCGGGAAGCTCCTTCTCTTTGATCTCATTGATCTTAACCTTGAAAAGCGCATCCTTGCCGGCAAGATCTTTTGCGTTGTAGTCCTCGGGGAATGTAACGTTAACATCGGTCTCATCACCCGTGTTCTTGCCGATCAGCTGATCCTCGAATCCCGGAATGAACGATCCCGATCCGATAACAAGCGGATAATTCTCGCCCTTGCCGCCGGCAAATGCCTCGCCGTCAACAAAACCTTCAAAATCGATCATAGCCGTATCGCCGTCTTTTATAGGACGATCCTCGACGGTTATCGTTCTTGCGTTTGCTTCCTGCTCACGCTTTATCTCTTTGTCGATATCCTCATCCGTGACCTCGGTATCGATCTTGTCGATCTTAACGCCCTTGTACTTACCGAGCTCAACGGGGGGCTTTAATGCAACTTCAGCCGTAAAGATGAAGTTCTTCCCCTTTTCGATCTGAACCACATCGATCTTCGGCTGTGATACGATCTCAATGTCCTCAGCCTTCTCAACTTCCTCCGAATATGCCTCGGGGATGATGAAGTTTGCGGCATCCTCATAGAATACGTCAGGACCGTACATCTTCTCGATCATAGCCTGGGGAACCTTGCCCTTACGAAATCCGGGCACACTCATCTTGCCTTTATTTTTATCGTAAGCTTTCCTGATGGCCTCGGTAAATCTGTCAGCCTCGACCTCGATCGTAAGCTTCGCCATGTTCTTTTCCAGTTTTTCAACCTGTAAACTCATTCCTATAATCCTCCAACCTGATTTAAATACGAAAAAACCGCGGTTTTGCGGCTTCAAGCATACCTAAATAGGCATTATAACATATAAGCATAGGAAATAAAAGCATAACCTGAGAATCGGGGACGGTTCCGAATTCTCATTTTTTCAGAAGTTTGATGACATCGGCATAGTTGCCGGCAATGTGCGGATATGTGCAGTCCTTGCAGCTCTTTATAAGTCTGCCGTCTTTTTCGAGCATCTCAAAGGTGCCCGGGCAGTCGTCCATGTGATAGAGCGGACAGTAGCAGAACAGGCAGTTGATATCCCCGTCGCATTCGTGGCAGGGGTAGAATTTGCAGGATCTGTTGGCAAAGAAGGTTGTTGAGTTTTCCATGATCACTCCATATAAGCCTCGAATCATTTACGTATTTGCTCGAAAAGGCGCTTTCGGCATATAGTAAAAATGTGGCCAACCCCACATATGTGTGGGGCCTATGTGCATGCCGGCGTATATGCGGCCAGTCGATGGTTTACATAATATTGCGTCGCTGCCGTCGGCCGTGCTCTCATAATAGTGGAATTCGTGGCCCCTCATTCCGACAAGCGCTTCGCGAAAATCACACGCCACGTCTTCCCTTACTTCCTTAATCTCCGTATACCCGAAGTTTACGAGATGTCCCGTATACCGGCAGATCCCGTTGATGACTCCGGCCATCTCGTACTGCCTTCCCTCGGCATCTTCAATCATACGATGAAGATACATGAAACCGCCACATTCCGCAATGCTCGGCATGCCGTTTTCAATGGCGGATCTGACGGATTCAAGCATCGATCTGTTATTGCTCAGCTCTTCGAGATACAGTTCGGGATATCCTCCGCCGAGGAGTATCGCATCGGTCCCGTCGGGGAGCTTTGCGTCATGTATCGGGGAGAAATATGTAATCTTTACGCCGAGCCTCTCGAGAAAGGAGAGATTCTCGGGATAGTAGAAGCAGAAAGCATCGTCGCGTGCGACGGCAAGATTTCTTATATGCTCGCGATTAAAGCAGTTCCCTCGAAAACGCGCTCGCATCTGATTAGGTTTACAATTCGACTTTTCACTGTTAGTTTTGGCAGGAACTGCTTTGGCCACGCCCATCATCCCGATCAATTCTTCAATATCGCAGTTTGCCTCAACGATCTGCGCAAAGCCGGCGATCTTCTCCCGGATATCTTCGATCTCCCCGGGAAGCTTGAGCCCGAGATGTCTGCTCTCGAGAGTGAACTCCTCCGACTTCGGGATGTGTCCCAATACAGTAACATCCGGCCTTGTATCCGATAGTTCCCGGCACAGGTACGGCCCGAGTTTCTCGTAGAACGTATCCGACATCCGGTTAAGGATCACCCCTTTGATAAGGTGCGTGGAATCATCAGCCAATACACCTTTGATCAGCGAGACAACGGTCTGTCCGACACCCGACGCGTCAACTATGAGGACTATAGGTGTCTGCGTGATCCCGGCTGTCTCATAACACGATCCGGATAAAGCCCCCGGCTTCATCCCGTCATATATACCCATAACGCCTTCGATCACCGCAGATGCACAGCCGCCTTCCGATACGGCTGCATCAAACACGTCCCGGACTCCTTCGACTCCGGCAAGATACGTGTCGAGATTACGGGCATCGATCCCGAGAACCGTCCTGTGAAACATCGGGTCGATATAATCCGGACCGCACTTAAACGATACCGGGTTCATTCCCCTGTTCTTAAGGATCTCTAGAAGGGCGCAAGTGATCACGGTCTTGCCGGATCCGCTTCCGGCCGCCGCTATCATGACTCTCGGTAT
>JAEEJD010000032.1 GCA_016281675.1 Lachnospiraceae bacterium | reverse complement strand
TTCATCCTGAGCCAGGATCAAACTCTCTAAATAAATGTTTAATCCAACATCATATGCTGGCTTTGTTTCGTTTCCGAATAAATCTTTAATCTGGAATTTTCGGGTTTGGTTGGTTGTACTATTTTATTTTCAAGGTGCAAATACAGATTTGGAGTTTTAAGCCCCTCCTTTCTGCATTAACGGAGAAGGAGGGATTTGAACCCTCGCGCCGCTATTAACGACCTACTCCCTTTCCAGGGGAGCCCCTTCGGCCAGCTTGGGTACTTCTCCAAGGTCGAAATAAACGGAGAGGATGGGATTCGAACCCATGTGCCCGTGAAGGCAAACGGTTTTCAAGACCGCCTCGTTATGACCACTTCGATACCTCTCCCGGTATGCTAAAAATGCATAAAAAAACAAGCGCACCGAATGTCAGCGCAAGAAGTATTCTAGCAAAACTGCATACACGTGTCAATTACTTTTTTACGGGTCAATCTTCCGAACTCGGCTGAGAACTTATCATCTTTGCCAAAGGCTTCCAGATAAGGAAGAAATATACAAATCCGATCACAGCGGTAACAAACTGTGTAACGGAAAATGTAGTCTGAAATACCGGCATTTTCCCCCTGAGCGGACTTTCCGAAGGAATAAACGTCGGAAGCAGCCACAAAGCGATCGTAAGTCCCATAACGCAACCCTTTGCAAGACTTGACAATACTGCCATCAGGATAGAACGGGGACTGAGCAGCGCTTTCCCGTCCGATATCGCAGGTTTGAAAAGGAAATGCACCATTACAACGAGCACAATGTTACCGAGCATTATAAGAGGTATTATTCCCGGAACCGCACTCATGATCGGTGATGCCGCAATAAGGAAAGCGGTAACGGGAGTGATGATCGCCAGAACCGATCCCCACACCAAACCGGCCGTCATTACAGTCAGGATAATACAAAGATTAACGATCGGGCCCGTTATATACACCGAAAGATTTTTCAGGAACTGACTTGCTATGCATATGGCAAGCATTATCGCAGTGATCGCTATTTGTTTTGTAAGTGTTTGTTTTTCTTCCATAATACTGATCCTCCTCTTGATCAACTTATCCTACAAACTGGAATATACAAAATGCAGCGTAAACAACAAGCAATATGATTCCCTGTATCCTGGAAAGCTTCCCGCGGATGAGCGCCGGGATCGTAACAAAGGCCATAACAAGGAACATTAACGGTATATCTATGATGAACGAGGCCGGGATTCCGGCCAGTTTCTTCTCAACAGGCACCGTAAACGGTGAGAGCGTGCACGACAGTCCCGTGACAAGAAGCAGGTTTAACAGGTTTGCACCGATAACGTTTCCGAGCGAAAGCGCTCCGTAACCCTTTGTAAGCGAAGTAATCGCCGTGACAAGTTCGGGAAGTGATGTTCCGAGAGCCACAAACGTAAGGGCTATTACTGACTCGGGTACTCCGAGAGCCTGTGCTATGAGAGTTCCGTTATCCACAAGGAGCTTTGCACCGACCGCGATCAGCGCTGCACCAACAACCAGCAGTACTATCAGAAGCCATATAGGCCGCTCTTTTGATTTTTCCTCGGGCTGTGTCTCTCCGGCAGGTGTCTTGATCGCCTGTCTGACGGTCAACCCCATATACGCAACAAACATCGTAAGGAGCATTATTCCCGTAAGCCTTGAAAAATACCCCGTAACGTACGCCACCGTACAGTAAAATGCCGCCGCCGCAAAGAAAAAGCATGTCGGCATCACAAGCGTCTTGCGCTCCACCTTCGAAGGTTTTATCGCTATCGTGACGGCCGCCACGAGCGCCGTATTGCATATGATGGATCCGATGGCGTTTCCGTATGCGATCTCTCCGTGTCCCATAACCGCCGAAGATGCGGATACCATCGTCTCCGGAAGTGTGGTTCCTATAGATACCACCGTGGCTCCGACAAGTATCTGCGGCATATTGAACTTTTCGGCTATGCCCGCAGCTCCCTCGACAAACCAGTCGCCGCCCTTTATAAGGCACACTAAACCAACCATGAATAACAATACAGGTACGAGCATCACTCAATCCTCCCTGATCCGGTCCGGTTTCTTTGTGATAAGTAGAATTTTACCAGTTCGATATCATCCGGTCCGGTAACTTTTATATTTTTTCGGTCTCCCTCGACAAGCTTAACCCTCGTGCTGGAAAACAACTCAATAACCATCGCATCATCCGTGACAAGAACACCTTTTTCAAGAAGAATCTTCTCGGATTCGATGAGCCTGCCGTATGCTCCGTATATCTCGTAAAAATCAAATACCTGGGGTGTCTGAACCATCCATACAAGGTCACGTCTCGGCGTTTCGGTCGTAAATCCCGCATTATCGGCCATCTTTACGGTATCGTTTGCGGGAACGGCCACTATAGCCGCGCGATCCTTAACAGCCGCTTCATAGGCCCTCATGATTATCTCTTCATTTACCATGGGCCTTGCTCCGTCATGGATGAACACTATTTCGCACGGTTCGCGCTTATCACCCTCCGCAATGCATCTGAGCATTTTCAGCGCATTGTACACTGAGTGATATCTCTGAAGACCACCGGCAACGATCCCTTTTACCTTGGAGAAACCGTACTTTTCCACAATTTCCGTGTTGCATCGTTCCTCATCGCCTTCAGGGCATACAAGCACTATCTCATCGACAAAACTGTCCTCGAATGCCTTCAGACTGTACCAGATCAGCGGGTATCCTTCCACTTCCATATACTGCTTGGGAACAGCGGAACCCATCCGCGTCCCCCTGCCGCCGGCAAGGATTATCGCTGCAGTTCTTTTCTCCATACGCACCTCACAAACTCAGATTGGGGATGGCATTTAATGAATAATCCGCAAAATTCTCCTTCAGATACTCATAATATGCGCTCACACCGATCATTGCCGCGTTATCCGTGCAGTATATCGGCGAGGGACAATAGAATCTGACACCTTCCCTCTCGCACGCATCCGCTATGCTCTTTCTCAGTGCCGAATTGCTCGCAACTCCGCCCGCAAGGGCAAAATCACGTACGTTGTATCTCTTTATCGCCATAACGGCATGTTCCGTCAGAACATCCGTGACCGCCTTCTGAAAAGATGCCGCAAGATCATCTCTTACGACCTTCTCGCCTTTCATCTCGGCATGATTGATGTAATTAAGGACAGCGCTCTTTAGCCCCGAAAAGCTGAAATCATACTCGCTGTCATCGACTTTGGCCTTGGGAAACGGTATGGCATCAGGATTTCCGTTTTTTGCGGCTGCGTCTATCTTCGGGCCTCCCGGATATCCGAGACCTATCGCGCGGGCGACTTTGTCGAATGCCTCTCCGGCCGCGTCATCCCTCGTCCTTCCTATCACCTCATACTCCCCGTAATCCTTAACATTCACAAGGTGTGTGTGTCCGCCGGATACTACAAGCGACATAAACGGGGGCGTAAGATCCTCATGCTCTATAAAATTGGCGCATATATGGCCTTCGATATGATGGACTCCGATCAGCGGCAGTCCCGTCGCAAAAGCGATCGCCTTGGCTTCGGCGACTCCGACAAGAAGCGGCCCCACAAGCCCGGGACCGTATGTCACGGCTATCGCATCAAGATCCGAAAGCGTACATCCGGCTTCGCGAAGCGCGGCCTCTATCACGGGATTGATCTTTTCGATATGCTTTCTTGAAGCGATCTCGGGAACAACCCCGCCGTAAAGCGTATGAAGGTCTATCTGGGAATATATGATATTTGAAAGGACCGTGCGTCCGTTTTTTACAACAGCGGCAGCCGTCTCATCACATGAGCTTTCTATAGCCAGGATCTTTACATCAGTCATTACCGTCCCCCGGCTTTACAAGCTCCCATCCGAGTATCTTCCAATGTCCCTTTTCGTCTTTTCTCATAATGAAGTGTTCCTGGACGGGCGCAACATTCGTTCCCATCCTGATCGAATATATGCAGTACAGCTGGGCCCACTCGCGTCCGCCGTACGAGTATTCCTGGACATCGGTGCTGCTTGAGACCGAATAACTGGAGATGACCTTTTTGTCTTTCTTCCACGTATCAATATCAAACTTGAGGGCCATTAAGTATTCATCATCGGTCTGATTGGCCAAGAGCTCGTCGTCAAAAAGCTCTCTCGAGAACTTGGCAAGTCTCGCGAGTTCCTCATCCGTGTATTCTTCTCCGTAGAAGCATCTTGTGATCTCGCTGTAAAGCTTGAGAACTTCCTTCGGTGTCGGGGGATAATTCGTCTCGAGATTTCGAGACAGGATCTCCTGTACAGCCGTCATCTGCTGCACTTTTCCGTCCTCAATGACCTTGGAACGGTTAGAGACATAGAAAAACAGGCTCACGATCGCGATCGCGAACACAACGAACACTATGAGTATTCTTGCGGGATTCCTGCGTTTCATTCCTCGGGTCAATCCTCAAACATAAGATCTATACTTCGGCCGTCCTTGGCCACATGGGTATTTTTAAATATCTTTCGCACTTCCTTCTCGAATTCCTTCGGATAGGAAAGTGAGGGCGAATAATGCGTCAGCCACATCTCCTTCGGCTCCGGATCGGCTTTCGCCGCAAGGCGGGCCGCCTCGTAGAAAGTCATATGACGGTGTTCTTTGGCCTTCTCCTCCATGCCCGGCTCGCCGTACATCCCTTCACACACGAAAAGATCGGCTCCCGAGGCCATCTCGGATATTACCGGTACCGGTCTCGAATCGGTACAGTATGTAACTTTGAGCCCTTTTCTGGCAGGTCCGATGACCATGTCCGGAGTATATGTCATGCCGCCTTCCGTGATCGTCTCGCCCTTTTGCAGGCGGTTCCAGTACGGCAGCGGTATTGCAAGCTCTTTGGCCTTATCGGCATCAAACCTTCCCGTACGCGGTATCCTGAGCGTATAACCGTAACACGTAACGTTATGGCTTACCTTAAATGCCTCAATCTCGTACCCTTCGAACTCAAATACCTGTCTTTGCTCTTCTATCTCAAGAAACTTCAGCTCAAACGGAAGTTCCGGCGCGATCGTCTTCAGGGCGCTTACAACCCTTACAAGGCCTTTGGGCCCTATCATCGTTATAGGCTCGGTCCTTTCGGAATTGCCTATCGAAAGAAGCAGGCCCGGCAGACCGCTTATATGATCCGCATGGTAATGAGTGAAACAGATGACATCGATGGGGTTCGGGCTCCAGCCCTTTTCCTTCATTGCGATCTGGGTTCCCTCGCCGCAGTCTATGAGTATGTTGCTGCCGTTGTATCGCATCATCAGCGACGTCAGCCATCTGTACGGAAGCGGCATCATACCGCCGGTTCCGAGCAAGCAAACATCAAGCATTAAGTGTCACCTGTTATGTATCATACGTTATTTATATCGATCCGTTTCGATTCCCGATCACTGTCTCAACCAGTAGATAACGGCATCTTCCGTCGGGTTACGGTAGAAGCCCGGGCGTATCCCCTCGCTCTCAAACCCCAGGCCCTCATACAGCTTTATGGCAGGCTCGTTTCCGGCTCTCACCTCAAGGGTAAAATCACTTGCCCCCAATTCTCTTCCCACTTCAAGAAGGTCTGTGAGCATCTGTCTGGCGATACCCCTTCCCCTGTATCCGGGTAATATCATAACATTTGTTATCTCGCCTGTTCCGACTATGTTCCTGACTCCTGCGGCGCCGACTATCTCTTCTTTGTCATCCGTCGCTTCCACCGCCACGACATACCCGGCCTCAGGCAGTTCAAATGTTTCCCGATAGACCTTTTCCGACCACGGATCTGCAAAGATCATCTTCTCGATCTGAGCTACCCGGGTAATATCGGATTCAACCATTCTTCTTATTCTGATCATTTTGTTCGGCCTGAGACGGTCTGAGGTAATCCGGCTTGTGCTCCGCCGCGCTTACCGTCTTTCCTTCTTTGAAATACGAAACAGCCAGTTGTGCGACCGCTCCGGCTCTCTGGCGGTTCATATGAAACGGGGCAAATCTGTACGGTACGGTCATCGTCTTTTCTATCTTATCCCTGTAAACGGGTACTCCGTCCCCCAGGAACGTGACCGGCCGGTCGTATTCTTCAAGCATTTTGACTACATTTACGATATCTTCGGCAAACCGCTCGCGGATCACGGTAAGGTTATTATCTTCGTCGAACGAATAAAATCCCGTATATACCTGATCCCGCCTTGCATCCATGATCGGACAAACCAGATCCCGGGTGCCCCACATATTCATTGCGAGCGCATCTACGGTCGGAACTTCGATCACCGGCTTATCAAGCGCCAGAGCCAGGCCTTTGGCGGTTGCCGATCCGATTCGCAGGCCCGTAAAAGATCCGGGCCCCGCAGCCACGGCAACAGCGTCCACCGTCGCAAGGTCCAGTTCCGTCATCCTCTTTATCTCGTCAAGCATGGGAAGAAGCGTCTGGGAATGTGTTTTTTTATGATTGACCGTGTATTCGGCTATAAGCGTGTCTTCGGAAGCGATCGCAACCGTAGCTACAAGTCCCGACGAATCAATTGCTATGATCTTCAACTCCGGATATCCTTGTCAATTGTTATTTTTCTGTAATCAGGACCCTTTGCCGGATCCTTTGTGATGCTGATCCTCAGCGTTTCAGCGGGAAGGATCGGCTCCACCAGATCGGCCCACTCCATTACCGAGACTCCGTCGCCGTAGAAGTAATCCTCATACCCGATCTCGTCCATCTCGGAAATATCCCCGATCCTGTAAACATCAAAGTGATAAAGCGGTAATCTCCCGCTCTCATATATCTGTACAAACGTGTATGTGGGGCTTGTGATCGGCTCTTCGATCCCGAGTCCCTTTGCAAATCCCTTTGTAAAGGCGGTCTTACCGACCCCGAGATCTCCCGTAAGAGCTATGATATCGCCTTTTTTCGCCTTGGCGGCAAGTTCTTCGGCCAACTCATATGTGTCTTTTTTACTGTAGGATTCTTTTATCACCTTATATTCACCTGCTTGGGGTCCATATGGGTACTTATGATCCGGATTACGGCATCTCTCTTGTCTCCCATATCCTCTTTAGGGAATATGCAGGCATTGATCCTGTTCGTGTAAACGATCACGGAACGGCTCGTCGATACAGCCTTGTAAATACGGTTCCACTCTAGGCTTTCCGTGTTGTCTCCGCTCTTAACGCTGATCCCGTTATCATCGACCGTATAATGGAGCGGTTCTTTGAATGCCTCATTGCTTTTTACCTGCCTTCTCGCCCTGTAATAGAGCGCCACGGGCTGGTACAGCACGGTGATAACACCGAGGATCAGGTGAAACCACTGTCCGTAAACGAAAAATCCCACTATCAGCAATATTCCGAGAAGCTCACCCACAATCCCGGCAAATGAAGTGAATGCATGGCGCATCATATAGTCATACATCTTGCCCGTTGTCATCTTAACGTCAAATTCCGCACTCATATGTCACCCCGAAGATCCTTGTAGAACTCCACCATTGCCATCGACTGATAAGGTGCCACCCACAGGAAAGCTATCCCGAGGCTTAATAGCGCCAGTAACCAGTATCCCAAAAAAGACAGCGTCATGTAGAAATACCTGAATTTGTTACCCTTCATCATTGATACGCTCTCGCTTATTATTTCCGAAACGTTCTTTTCGGGTTCTTCAAGATATATGAGGAAGGACATTGAAAGCATCAGGTCGACCACATAAGAGACCGCTATCCCCGCAATATATAACACTACCCAGAGCAGAAATCTCTTCCCGTCAAAAAGACCGCTTTCTCCCGACCCTGACGTCTTTCCCGAAACTATTGTTGCCGGAAGGAGAAGAATGAACTGTATTCCCGTCATTATAAGGCTGACGATTATCACTTTGTCGGGATGATTGCGAAACGCAAAGAACAGATCCGAAATAACGGCCCTCTCCCCTTTCGAGATCTTAAGCATTATCCCTATATAACCTACACTGAAGACCATCGTGAGAGTTGCGATCACCATTCCGAAGACCTGTGACAATATCTGTCCCCATAAACCGGGTCCGAAATAACCGATATAGCCGTTCTTCGCAGTTCCTATAGCGGTAGCTGACGAGATTAACATTGCTATTGCATAGATAAGTACAAAAAGAAGGGCAAAGGAACCGGTGGCTATTCCGTAATTGCCAAGTAACTGATCCTTTGCCTTTGCCTTCAAATCAGATATCGATGTTCTGTTCATCAGAAAAAATACTCCTAAACCGTAGTATATTAACCCGCAAGATCGACACTCTGCCCTACGAGTCCGAGGGCATCGTTAGCTTTTTTGTTCTGTGTGTACGGGTTCTTCTCGTTGTTGTATTTGATCATTGTCGTCGTTGTGCCGCCCGATACGTATGTTCTTCCGCACTCGGGACATACCGCCGTATGTATTGCAACAGACGCATTTATGACCTTACCGCCATCCTGGGCAGCCTTGGAATAAGCATTTGCCACGTGCTCCTGCTCATGTCCGCGAACCCTTGCGGCTGCAGCTTCCGGAGAGATGTGCTGTGCGGTCTTGAATGATACGTTCTCATCGGACCCGTCCTGATACTTTCTCTCCTTGCATGTCTGACATTCCGCAGGCGAGGACCTGCGTCCGGGAGCGACTTTGGTGGATTCGCCGGGATTCTTGATGACCTCGGCTTTGCCCGCATCGGAAGTGCCGCCTGCTGCAAAAGCGCCTGCCGCATATCCGCCGTATATAAAACCTGAAAACGGTGAGTTACCGTATCCGCTTATACCGATCATAGGCCACCTCCTTCTTAAAGGTTCCCCTCTTCCAAAGCTTTTCTGAGCTGATCATACGCTTCATCTCCGTATATCTGTCTGAACAGCTCCTCGTCCTGATCGAGCGATTGCTCCATCGCTTCCCTGAAGTTCTCGCGGAACTTGGGATTCGTCTTGTACATAAAGATCGGAAATGCGATCGTAAACGCTATCAGTATAACCGAGACCGCCATTCCCACTACAGAGAGGATCAGTCCGGTCCTGGCCCTGGGCCTGAGTGCCTTTTCCGCTCCCTTGGAGAGCAAAGCCAGTACTATACCTATCGCCGAAAACACGAACGGACAACAGCAAAGCGTTGAAACAAGTGATATTATCCCAAGTACAAGGGATGCTGTGGCAAGCCTGTCGGCTGCCTTTTCTCGGTCATTGTATTGCGGTGTTTCAAATTCCATTTCTTACTTGCCAATCCTGTCTTTCGACATAGTTATAGTTACTAGCATTATACCACAAAAAAAACCGATGCAACACAAAAAGACGGGATAACTCCCGTCTTTTTGAACAGTTCTGACTTCTAGTCTTCCAATCCGAACATATCGTGTATCACATTCATTGCCTTTTCGACTTCCTTCTCATCGATAAGGACCGTTACCCTTATCTCCGAAGTAGATATCATACGGATGTTGATGTTTGCGTTATACAGGCACTCGAACATCTTCGATGCAACACCGGGATTGCTCATCATTCCGGCTCCGACGATCGAAACCTTGGCAACCTGCGAATTCGTGTTGATATCCTGCATGTTGAGCGTGTCCTTGATATTCTCGAGGGCATCGAGCGCATCTTTTTCCATATCCCTGGGGATCGTGAAGGTGATATCCTTCGTATTGTCACGTCCTATCGACTGAAGGATCATATCAACGTTGATGTTTGCCTTGGCAAGAGCATCAAACAGTCTGAACGCAACACCGGGCCGGTCCTCAAGGCCCACAACTGATATCCTCGTGACATTTTTATCGGCGGCAACGCCGGAAACAAGCATTCTCTCCACTTTAACAACCTCCTTAATAACGGTACCCTCAGCCTCTGACATGCTGGAGCGCACTACAAGTTTAACGCCGTATTTTCTCGCAAGTTCAACGGAACGGTTATGAAGCACTCCCGCGCCGAGTGTTGCAAGATCGAGCATCTCATCATATGTGATCTCTTTGAGCTTTCTTGCATTCTTGACGACCCTGGGATCAGCTGTATATACGCCTTCAACGTCCGTGAATATCTCACATTTGTCCGCATGAAGCGCAGCCGCCAGTGCAACGGCGGTCGTATCCGACCCTCCGCGCCCTAAAGTCGTATAATCATCATATTTATTGACACCCTGGAATCCCGTGATTATGACGATCTTCTTGAGATCGAGCTCATTACGGATCCTCTCGGTATCTATCCTTTTCAGTCTTGCGTTTCCGTACACGCTTGTTGTGTGCATCGCAACCTGATAAGCATTCAGTGATACACACGGAACCCCCAAAAGGTCCATCGCCATCGCCATCATAGCGACACTGACCTGTTCACCCGTGGTCATGAGCATATCAAGCTCACGGCGCGGAGGATTGGGATTGATATCCTTTGCCATGTCAATGAGAACATCCGTCTGCTTTCCCATCGCTGACAGAACCACAACCACATCATTTCCCGCTTTGTAATCGGCAATACACCGCTTCGCGACGTTCATGATGCGTTCTTTGTCGGCAACCGATGTGCCGCCGAACTTTTTAACAACCAGCATTTCTTCTCTCCTCGTAATGATTTATAAACACTCCCGAATCAGATCCTGCTCTCAAGCCTGATGCTCGAGATGACCTGCGGGACATTCTTCAAATGTACGTCAAACGATTTTTCCGTAAGGGATCCGGTTATGAATCCGAACTCTCCGGTAACGTCCTCCGGCTCAATACATTCAACCGTACCGAACTCCTTTGCGATCACGTCTTCCGATGCCGTGCGATCTCCCGACACGCGGACGAAGAACCGTCTTGTCGCATTCTCGATGCCCGTAAGTGCAAGATCCTCTTCGGACCAGAATGTGTAAATATGCTTGTCTATATGCTTTGCAGCATCAACGATATCGGCTACAACCGCACATGCCGTCGGAAGCTTTCCTGCACCGCTTCCGTAGAACATCACATCGCCTATATGGCTTCCCTTGACAAATATCGCATTGTAAACGCCGCTTACGCTGTATAGCGGATGCGAGGCGCTTACAAAGAACGGTGCTACCATCGCATAATAATTCCCGTCCTCGAACGTGCTCTGAGCAAGAAGCTTGATCGCACAGTTCATCTTCTTCGCGTATTTTATATCCGTTGCGGTTATCTTCGATATACCTTCAGTGTATATATTCTCGTAATTAACGTTCTTACCGAATGCAAGCGACGAGAGGATGGCTATCTTCCTGCAGGCATCGTAACCCTCGATATCGGCTTCGGGATTGCGCTCGGCGTATCCGAGTTCCTGCGCGGTCTTGAGGGCTTTGTCAAACTCCCAGCCTTCATTTGCCATCTGTGTAAGGATATAGTTGGTCGTTCCGTTAAGTATACCCTTTATCTCAAGTATCCTGTCGGCCGTAAGCGACGAATTGATCGGACGGATTACCGGAATGGCCCCACCGACGCTCGCCTCAAACAGGAAGTTCACATTGTGCTCTCTTGCGATCGCGATAAGCTCGGGACCGTGCTTCGCTACAAGTTCCTTGTTCGACGTACACACACTCTTGCCCGCAAGAAGGCTCTTCCTGACAAACGTGTATGCCGGCTCGACTCCGCCCATAACCTCAACAACTATCTTCACTTCCGGATCATTAAGGATCGTATCGAAATCGTGCACGAGGATCTTTTCCACCGGGTCCCCGGGAAAATCACGCAGATCCAGCACATACTTGATCCTTATATTATCACCCGACTTGAGGTCTATGGCATCATTGTTCTCGTCTATCACCTCGACCACGCCGGACCCTACCGTACCGTAGCCCAGGACTGCTATATTGATCATTTATCTCCTCCGTTTGCTATCCACTTGAGATAAGCGTTTATGAACGGATCCAGGTACCCGTCAAGTACCGCGTCCGCCTGTGCGACTTCCTGATTTGTTCTTGTATCTTTTACCATCGTATAGGGCTGAAGTACATATGACCTGATCTGGCTGCCCCATGCGATATCCTTGACCTCTCCGCGGATGTCGGAAAGCTTCTCGGCATTCTCTTCCTTCTTCAGAAGATACAGCTTTGCTTTGAGCATCTGCATGGCCTTGTCCTTGTTCTGGAACTGGCTTCTCTCGTTCTGGCACTGAACAACGATACCCGTAGGTATATGCGTTATCCTGATCGCGGAACTGGTCTTGTTAATATGCTGCCCGCCGGCTCCCGAGGAACGGTATGTATCTATTCTCAGATCGTCCTCGTTGATGTCGACATCAAGATCTTCTTCTATGTCTGGCATAACGTCAAGCGACACAAAACTTGTCTGGCGCTTGCCCTGCGCATTGAAAGGCGATATACGCACGAGCCTGTGCACACCTTTTTCACCTTTCAGGTATCCGTAAGCGTTTGTTCCGTTTATCTGGAACGTGACCGATTTGATGCCCGCTTCATCTCCGTCGAGCATATCCAAAACGTCTACCGAAAATCCCTTCTTCTCGGCGTACCGGCTGTACATCCTGAAGAGCATTCCGGCCCAGTCACAGCTCTCGGTACCTCCCGCACCTGCATTAAGTCGAAGGATCGCATTGTTATGATCGTACTCTCCCGACAGAAGTGTGCTGATACGAAGATTGTCGAGCTTCTCGGTAAATTCGGAAAACTCGGCCTGTATATCGGGGATCAGCGCTTCATCGTTTTCCTCGTATGCCATCGCGATAAGCTCGCCTATGTCCGAATGCTGGGTCTTGAGCTCGTTTATCGAACTTACCGTATCCTCAAGATCTTTTAGCTCTTTAGACATCCTCTGGGCTCTCTCGTTATCGTCCCAGAAAGTGGGAACTTCCATCTCGCGGCGAAGTTCTTCTATACGCTGCTCCTTGTCGTTCACCCCGAGGCTTGACTCAAGCTCGGCAAGAGGTTCGGCAAGGTTTCCTAATTCAACTTTTATCTGATCGAGTTCTACCATTTATTTCCTGCCGCAACACTGTTTGTATTTTTTGCCCGAACCGCACGGACACGGATCGTTCGGGTACACCTTGTCGGCATCGCGCTTCACGCTCTTCTTGGGACCGCTGTCATCCTTGTTCGTTCCGGTGATCTTGGCAACTTCCTCACGCTCAACCTTCTGCTCCACACGGATATGGAAGAGTACTCTGACAGTCTCCTCGCTAATCGCATCCGTCATTGCGTTGAACATGTCGTAACCCGTCATCTTATACTCAACAAGCGGGTCTCTCTGACCGTAAGCCTGCAGACCTATACCCTGACGGAGCTGGTCCATATCGTCGATATGATCCATCCATTTTCTGTCTATGACTTTAAGAAGGATAACGCGCTCTATCTCACGGATCTGCTCGGGTGACGGGAACTCCGCCTCCTTGGTCTCGTAGATCTTGACAACCTCTTCCTTGAGCTTATGAATGAGCTGTTCCTTCTTCATATTCCTGATATCGGGAGTCTTGATCTCCTCAACGGGAACGGTTGCTCGAAGATGCTGATTGAGTTCGGCAAGATCCCAATCCTCGGGATTCGATACATCGCCGATACACATCTCAACCGTGTTCTCCACGAACTCTGTAGCCATCTTGAATATGACGTCACGCATGCTCTCTCCGTCAAGCACGCGTCTTCTCTCGGCATAGATGATCTCTCTCTGCTCGTTCATTACCTGATCGTACTCAAGCAGGTTCTTTCTGACACCGAAGTTGTTTCCTTCTATCCTCTTCTGTGCTTTCTCTATGGCACTCGTAAGCATCGAATGTTCGATCTGCTCGTTCTCGGGAACGCCGAGAGCATTGAATATGTTCATGAGCCTGTCGGAACCGAACAGTCTCATCAGATCGTCCTCAAGCGAAATAAAGAATCTTGATTCACCGGGATCTCCCTGACGACCGGAACGGCCTCGCAGCTGATTATCTATACGTCTTGATTCATGACGCTCGGTACCTATGATCTTCAGACCGCCTGCTGCCCTAGACTCCTCGTCAAGCTTGATATCGGTACCACGGCCGGCCATGTTCGTTGCAATGGTAACTGCACCGTGAACACCCGCCTCGGCAACGATAGCCGCCTCAAGCTCATGGAACTTCGCATTCAGGACTTTGTGCTCTATTCCTCTCTTCGTCAGGAGCTTTGACAGTTCCTCCGAAGCTTCTATCGTTATCGTACCTACAAGGATCGGCTGCCCTGTCTTGTGGGCTTCCTCGATCTCATTGCAGATTGCGAACAGTTTCTCTTTTCTCGTCTTGTATACCGCATCCTGAAGATCGATCCTGGCGATCGGCTTGTTTGTCGGTATCTCGATAACGTCCATTCCGTAAATGTCACGGAATTCCTTTTCCTCGGTAAGAGCCGTACCGGTCATACCGCATTTCTTCTCGAATTTGTTGAAGAAGTTCTGGAACGTGATCGTTGCGAGCGTCTTACTCTCGCGCTTGACCTTGACATGCTCCTTCGCTTCTATCGCCTGATGAAGACCGTCCGAATAACGTCTTCCCGGCATGATTCGTCCGGTGAACTCATCGACTATCAGAACCTCATCATCCTTCACAACGTAGTCCTGATCCCTGAACATAAGGTTGTGCGCACGAAGTGCAAGGATAACGTTATTCTGGATCTCAACGTTCTCCGAATCGGCAAGGTTCTCTATCTGGAAGAACTTCTCGACCTTTGCAACACCCTGTGCGGTAAGCGTAACGAACTTGTCTTTTTCGTTAACTATAAAATCACCTGTCTCTTCTCTCTCGATACCCATGATGGCATCCATCTTGGACAGGTCTTCCATATCCTCGCCTCGCTTCAGCTGGCGGGCCAGGACATCACAGACTTCATAGAGCTTCGTGGATTTACCGCTCTGACCTGAAATAATAAGCGGTGTACGGGCTTCGTCGATAAGGACGGAGTCGACCTCATCGATGATTGCATATGCAAGCTCGCGCAGAACGAGCTGCTCTTTATAAATGACCATGTTGTCACGAAGATAATCGAATCCGAGTTCGTTGTTCGTGACATATGTGATATCGCAGTTATATGCGGCACGTCTTTCTTCGGGCTTCATGGAGTTGAGCACCACTCCGACCGTAAGCCCCAGGAATTCATGAACCTGTCCCATCCACTCGGCATCACGGTTTGCCAGGTAATCGTTGACGGTAACGACATGAACACCGCGACCCGTAAGTGCATTAAGGTATGCGGGAAGCGTTGCCACGAGCGTCTTACCTTCACCTGTCCTCATCTCGGCGATACGTCCCTGGTGAAGGATGATTCCACCGATGAGCTGAACCGGATAATGCTCCATGTCTAGAACACGCCTTGCGGCTTCACGTACCGTCGCATAGGCTTCGGGAAGAAGGCTGTCGAGGCTCTCCCCGTCACTGTATCTCTTCTTGTACTCTATCGTGAGTGCTCGAAGCTGTGAATCGGACAGTTCCATCATCTTCGGACGAAGTGACTCTATCTTCTCCACAAGCGGCATCACAAGCTTGACTTCACGTTCACTGTGAGTGCCGAATATCTTTTCTATAATGTTCATTTATAAAAACTCCTTGAGCCTGTTACTGTGTTCTTTTAAGGATGAAATGCAGTTCGGATGAGAACTCGCTCTTATCCATTACCTGCTGAAGCTCATCCATGAGCGGTACAAACTTCTCCGAGAAATACTTTGAGAATTCCACATTGTTGTTCTTCTGCATAGACACCATAAGGAATCTGTACAGATCATTGATATCGGAACCGAACCGCCATTCGTATGCTATCTCAAATCCCATGCGCTGTGCCATCTTTTCGACCGAATCGTTTGTAAACAGATGGGTATGGGTACCTCCGGTATGACGGTTGTAACCGTTTGCAAAAGCAACCTCGAAACAGCTTGAGAACGAGAACATGGGAACCGATGCGAACAGGTATTTAATATTCTGATTACCCCTTATCGCTTCGATATTCTCATCGAGGTGAACGAGATGTTCCAGAACACCTATTGCGGTGATCACGTTTGCATCGGTTTTCTTTATGTAGTCAATCGAATCGGTCAGTCCCACATGCGTGAGGATCTCTTCTTCATTGACCGAATTGCCGTACGCAACTTCACTGTCGGACACATCGATCCCGACCGCTTTCATACCAAGCTCTCTTACCGCTGAGACAAAGTATCCGCATCCGGCACCTATATCAAGGATGTTAACATCCTCCGCCGTTATCCCTTCGTGCTTAAGACAGTCACGAAGGTATTCGGCCTTGGGCGCGTATATCATGTCGCGCCTTCTTAAATAACTCTCTTTATCCGCAGCACTGTAGTTCTTGGAGTAATCGTCCTCAACGTAGACCTTGCTCGCAAAATCATCCGTGTCTTCGCACTCGCTGTTTAAGTGTCCGCAGTTCTCACACTCGATATAACCGATCCGGTGGCTCGTATATAACGGCTTTCCGAGTTCGCGGCCGCATATCTTGCACCTTGTGCGCTTCGGCTGCATCAGAAGCACATCCGCCATGCCGTCGGCCATGTCGAGCATTCCGTCATTGTTATCAAAGAAACTTGTCTTTAAAGTGTTCAGGTCACCGAAAGGTTTACTGTATTTCTTCTTGATACTCATAGTCGCATGCCCTCTTTGGGATCACTAGAACCCCATCTCTTCAAACCACTTGAGCCCTTCGAAATGGGTAGGGAAGTAACGATTTTCGGTACGGGGAGTATTACTCATCTGTTTGTGCTTGTATGACTGTACCGAAACCTCATAGGAATTGCCCTCTATATACGCGATGTACTTACATCCGCATGCCTCGAGGTTACGGTGAAGCTCCACATACTGAATGCTTCCTTTGGGGCTTACCTGCTCAAGTTCCTCGATAAAAGCCATATAAACGAAACCTTTGTCGTCATGCCATTCCTCCGACATTTCTACAATGGTCTCGTAAAGCCATGCGATCTCATGCGCATGGGCAACACCCGTTCCTTTGGAATAAACGATCCTTCTGCCGTCATCGGCCGTCCAGACCTTAAAACAACCCACTTCCTTTTCCATGTGTAACCCTTTCAGATTTAATACGGCTGTGCCGCCTCTTCCTTGTTCATAACACGAAGACCGCCCTGAGCAAGTGCCAGAAGCTCGTCTTCGCCGGGATATACGGTAAACGGTGCGATCCACTCGCATTTTTCCTTAAGGCCCGCAACGACAGCCTTGTCATATGCGATACCGCCGGTAACGATTATCTGATCAACCTTGCCTTCAAGCACGCATGCCATAGAACCGATATCCTTGGACATCTGAAGGATGAACGCATCCCTGTATTCCTTGGCCTTGGCATCACCTTCTTCGACCATCCTGTCAACGTCACGCATATCGTTCGTGCCGAGGTATGCGTTGAATCCGCCTTCGCCGACAAGCATCTTGTATACTTCCTTCTCGGTATACTTGCCCGAGAAGCACATTTTTACAAGAGCTCCGGGAGGCACTGCACCCGCACGTTCAGGTGAGAATGCTCCGTCACCATCAAGAGCATTGAATATGTCAATTACTTTTCCGTTCTTATGAGGTCCTACCGAACATCCGCCGCCCATGTGAACAACGATGAGGTTAAGATCCTCGTACTTCTTACCGGCCTCTTTTGCGTAACGCTTTGCAACGGCCTTCTGATTAAGAGCATGGAACTTGCTCACTCTCGGAAGAGCGGGACATCCCGAATATCTTGCGATATCCATCATCTCGTCAACAACAACCGGGTCAACGATATACGAAGGGATCGACAGGCTGTCACCTATCTCTCTTGCAAGGATACCGCCGAGATTTGATGCATGCTGTCCCTGTACACCGACCTTAAGGTCTTCGAGAAGAGCATCCGTAACCTCATATGTTCCTCCGGGGATCGGCTTTAACATACCGCCGCGGCCAACGACGAAATCAAGTGTGGAAATGTCGAAGTTCTTCTCCTTAAGGAAATTAAGAATGATGTTCTTTCTGAAATCCTTCTGGGCGAAGATCGACTCGTACGAATTGATCTCTTCGGTTGTATGTCTGAGCGTCTCGTCAAACATAAGGCTCTCGTTATCGAATATACCGATCTTTGTCGATGTGGAACCCGGATTGATTATAAGACTCTTTAATCCCATATTGTTCTCCTTACTGAAAACTAACCAGCACCGGAATGTGCACCGTTTGATCAAAAGCCTTGGAGCACGTTGTTACTTGACGAGGTATTTACGAGTCTAGTAACGTGACGTGCGGAAACGGAGCGAAAGCGCCTTTTGAGCAAATGTGTGCAGCATTCAAGGTGCGTATTATTTCTTGAGTTCGTGTGCAACGATAGCTGCGAGTGCGATGGAATTGACCTTCGTCTCGAACGTATCGGCACGGCTTGTCAAAACGACAGGTGCCTTCGTACCCGTAAGGATACATCCGTTCTTCATATTCTCGACAACCTGCGTCATGCACTTGTAAACGAGGTTTCCTGCGTGAAGATCCGGGAAGATAAGAATATCCGCATCTCCGGCAACCTTGCGGTCCATGGCTCCCTTTTCCTCGGCAGCGGCCGGGAACAGAGCGATATCAAGAGAAAGGGGACCTTCAACGATACAGTCCTTGATCTCTCCGTTATCCTGCATCTTGGAAAGTTCGTCGGCTTCAACCGTGATCGGCATCTTGGGATTGACGGTCTCGGTACAGCACACAACTGCTGCCTTCGGATTCTCAACTCCGCATGCCCTTGCGACATTCGATGTATATTCGATGATGCACTTCTTCTCCTCGAGTGTCGGGTAAGGAATAAATGCAACGTCCGATAAGAACAGCACTCTGTCTACCTTGGGCACTTCGATAACGCATACATGCGAGAGGGGCTTACCCGTACGAAGACCAACTTCCTTGTTAAGCACGCTCTTTAAGAATGTGCCTGTAGGAAGAAGACCTTTCATGTAGATGTCGGCCTTGCCCTCGGATACGATCGAAACCGCCTTCGTTGCAGCCTCGGCCTCATCCTCGACGTTGATTATCTCGTACTCATCCATGTTCATACCGAGCTCCGCACCAATGGCACGGATCTCGGCTTCGTTACCTACGAGTATCGCATCTGCGATGTCGCGTTCCTTCGCAGCTTTGACAGCCTCAAGGACTGCCTTGTCCTGCGCGACAGCTATAGCAACCTTCTTTTTGCTGATCGTTTTGATCTTCGCAAGAAGGTCATCAAAATTCTTAACCATTTAAGATTCACCTCTGTATAAAACTATTTGAGAATTCGGAACCGTCCTCTATTCTCATTTCTTGGCAGCTACAGCCGCCTTAACTTCCTCTGTAAGCTTCGGAACGATCTTGTTAAGGTCGCCTACGATACCGAAGTCTGCCACATCAAATATGGGAGCGTCCTCATCTTTGTTGATCGCGATGATGATATCGGATTCTTCCATACCTGCAACGTGCTGGATGGCACCTGAGATACCGATCGCAAAGTAAACGTTGGGACGAACGGTCTTACCGGTCTGTCCTACCTGCATCTCCTTCGGCTTCCAACCTGAATCAACAACCGCACGTGAGCATGATACCTGTCCGCCGATAGCAGCCGCGAGATCCTCAAGGATCTTGAAGTTCTCAGGTGAACCTACGCCACGTCCGCCCGATACAAGGATCTTGGCATCCATGATATCTTTGATGTCCGATACTGCCTTAACAACTTCCTTGATCTCAACGTATCTGTTGTCGGGCTTAAATCCGGGATTGAACTCGATAACCTCAGCCTTTGCACCCTTCTTGGGCTCGATCTTCTGCATAACGCCGGGACGGACCGTAGCCATCTGAGGACGGTTGTAAGGGCATGCGATCGTAGCGATCGTGTTTCCGCCGAATGCCGGACGTGTCATGAGAAGCTGGTTGTGAAGCTGCTCATCTTCCTTTCCGGGAATGGGCTGAAGAGGAAAATCACCTATATCAAGTACTGTACAGTCAGCCGTAAGACCTGTTGCAACCCTCGCCGAAACAGTGGGGCCGAGGTCACGGCCGATAGCCGTAGCACCTACGAGCATGATCTCGGGCTTGTACTCATTGATGACCGATGCAAGTGCGTGTGCGTAAGGCTCTGTTCTGTAATCCTTCAGTTCGGGATCGTCAACAACGATAACCTTGTCTGCACCGTACTCCGCAAGATTGTCCGCAAGACCTTTAACACCTGATCCGATAAGGACTGCGGTAACATCTGTCTTTAAGGGCTCGGCAAGCTCTTTTGCCTTTCCCAGAAGTTCGTAAGCGATTCCGCTCACTTCGTTATCTACCTGCTGCGCGAATACATATACTCCTTTGTATTCAGCGATCTTTTCTGGACTCATATTCATAATTATTCACCACTTTTCCTTTACTATAAGACTAGATCACATGCTTCTCTTTTAACTTACCCACGATGTAGCTGACTGCATCTTCGGGTGAATCGGGTACGACCTTCTCGCCTGCTCCCTTACGAACCTTGTCGGAAGCCTTTGCGATCTTTGTAGGCGAACCGTTAAGACCGAGGTTACCGTCCTCAACGTCCTTAAGGTCTGCTCTTCCCCATGTTGTGATGTCAGCCTTGACTGCATCGAAGATGCCGCCGGGTGTCATGTATCTGGGATCGTTAAGTTCGGAAAGTGCAGTGATAAGGCAGGGAAGCTTAGCCTCTACCATATGATATCTGTCATCGTACTGACGCTTAACCGTAACCTTGTCGCCGTTAAGTTTGATCTCCTGTGCATATGAGATAACGGGAATACCGAGATGCTCAGCGATCTGAGGACCTACCTGAGCCGTATCACCGTCGATAGCCTGACGACCCGTGATGATAAGATCGTAATCCATGTTGCGAAGTGCACCGGCAAGTGTTGTTGATGTTGCCCATGTGTCGGCACCGCCGAGTACTCTGTCCGTTACAAGAACAGCATCGTCTGCGCCCATTGCAAGAGCCTCGCGAAGAACGTCCGATGCCTTGGGAAGTCCCATTGTAAGAACGGTTACGTGTGCATTATACTGATCCTTTAATCTGAGAGCTGCTTCAAGACCTGCCTTGTCGTCGGGATTCATGATGGCAAGCATTGCACCTCTGTCAAGTGTTCCGTCGGGATTGAACTTAACGCCGCCCTTTGTATCCGGAACCTGTTTGATACAAACTACAACTTTCATATTTATCGTCCTTTCTACTGTTTATCTTCGAATCCGTGCATTTACTTGAGTAGTGCAGCGCTTATTACCATACGCTGAACTTCCGATGTTCCTTCGTAGATCTCTGTGATCTTAGCATCACGCATCATGCGCTCAACATCGTATTCCTTGATGTATCCGTAACCGCCGTGAAGCTGTACGCACTTTGTCGTAACTTCCATAGCGACCTCTGCAGCGTAAAGCTTAGCCATTGCAGCTTCAACACCGTATGCGCTCTTGCCGTCCTTCTGGAACTGATCCTTGGCACGTGCTGCCTTATAAACGAGAAGTCTTGCAGCCTCAACCTTTGTAGCCATATCTGCAAGCTGGAACTGTGTGTTCTGGAACTGTCCGATCGAACGTCCGAACTGCTTTCTTTCCTTAACGTACTGAATAGTTGTCTCAAGTGCGCCTGCTGCAAGTCCGAGTGCCTGAGCTGCGATACCGATACGTCCGCCGTCAAGTGTATGCATGGCAATGTTGAAGCCCTTGCCCTGCTTGCCGAGGAGGTTATCCTTCGGGATACGGCAATCCGTGAAGATGAGCTCGTATGTTGAAGATCCGCAGATACCCATCTTGTTTTCCTTTGTACCGAATGTGAATCCGGGAGTACCTTTTTCAACTATGAATGCAGAGATCTCCTTCATCATCTTGCCGCGCTTCTCGATCTTACCGGTAACAGCGAAGATGACATAGATGTCAGCTTCCTTACCGTTAGTGATGAAGCACTTAGAACCGTTAAGTACCCACTCGTCACCGTCTAAAACGGCCTTGGTCTGCTGACCCTGAGCGTCTGTACCTGCACCGGGCTCTGTAAGACCGAATGCACCGAGCTTC
>JAEEJD010000031.1 GCA_016281675.1 Lachnospiraceae bacterium | reverse complement strand
TCAATGCTGTTCTTCTCGATCATATGATGCCGGGCATGGACGGTGTCGAGACTGTCGCCAGGATCCGTGAGGATCATCCTGACCTTCCTGTATACGCACTTACCGCCAATTCGACGCTCGGCGAGGAATTCTATATATCAAAGGGATTTACCGGATATCTTGCAAAGCCCATAGACAGCCGTGCCGTGGAAAGAGCGATCATGAAACATCTGCCGCCGGAGATGATGATGAAACCGGACGGAGCGGACTTCGCCGAACAGATCGAGGAACTGCCGGAGAACATGAACTGGGCGAAAGATATAGAAGGGATATCGATGGACGAAGGTGTTCGCAATTCCGGAGGTATCGGTGCGTACATCAATTCACTGCATCTGTTTGAAGAGACGCTTGAGGATAACGCAAGAGTTATCAAGGCGGCATATGATGAGAACGACATCAAACTGTTTACGATAAAAGTACATGCGTTAAAGAGTTCCGCAAGGATAGTCGGAGCACTCGGATTATCCTCTCTGGCGGAGAAACTTGAAAAAGCCGGTAACGACGGCGATATGGATTTCATACACGGAAATGCCGGAAAACTTCTTGAAGAATACAGGGCGTTCAAGGACAGGCTCAAAAAGCTTCATGAAGATGCCGGAGCGGAGGATAAGGAGCCGATACCGGAGGATGAACTGGGTGACGCTTACGAGGCGCTGCGTGAACTCATTCCGCAGATGGATTACGATTCCGTTGAGATGATATTGGCCAATCTTAACGAGTATTCGCTTCCCGAAGAAGATGCAAAGAAGATGGCCGAATTAGGTAAAATGCTCAAGACACTTGACTGGGACGGAATGGCACAGGTGCTCGGTCTTTGATGTGACTGAAGAAAAGGAGAGGAAATGAACAGCAAACATATCCTGATGATAAGTGAAAAAGAAACGTTCCTCGTACGTGCCATGATGCAGAAGACAAAGGCAGCGGGCATGGATTGCAGCTTCGTGTACTGGAGTATCGACAAAATAAACGCTGCGTGGAACGATGTTGCTCTTGTTTGCCTTTATATGGATGAAGACAAGAGACCGGGGGATGACGTTCTGCAATTTCTTGTCGACAAGATGACCGATGATGCGGTTCAAATGATCGCGATAGGCGGATATTACGAGACGAAACACATAAGCGACAATGTACCGGGTGAGATCATATACAAGATATTCCAGCGCCCGGTTAACAACGATGAATTTGTCGAGACCGTTAAAGAATTGTTCGCAAGAGTTGATTCGGGAGAATTCAAAAAGAGTATCATGATCGTTGACGACGATCCGAATTACCTCAGTCTTGTGCGTGAATGGCTCAAGGGAACATACAAAGTATCGATGGCCAACTCGGGCCTTCAGGCGATCAAGATGCTCGGCAAGAACAAGGTCGACCTGATACTTCTGGATAACGAGATGCCGGTTACTTCGGGACCGCAGGTGCTTGAGATGCTAAGAAGTGATGATGAAACCAAGAATATTCCGGTCATGTTCCTTACCGGTAAGGGTGACAAGGAAAGTGTAATGGCGGTTTTGGCCCTCCGACCCGAGGGATATTTTCTCAAGAACATCAAGAAGGAGGAGCTTCTTGAGAATCTGAAGGAGTACTTCATACTTCATAAATGATACACAGGGGAATTAATGATAAATGAGGGAACAGTATAAATACAGGATGATCAAATACATATCGTGGCTTCTTTGCGCGATCATGGTCGCAGGTGCGTTTTCGGACACATGCCGGGCCGATGATTTCGAAGATCAGATAGCGAATATGCAGAACGAGGAGCAGCAGACTCAGGAGATGATCTCCAATCTCGAGAAGCAGGCGAAGGCCACGAAGGACTCGATAGCTCTTCTGCAGGAACAGAAAAAGGCGACGGAGAGCAATGTCAATGAGCTTAAGGGACAGAGTGACGAACTCAAAAACGAGATCGCGGGATACTCAGGCAAGCTGGATGCTCTTGACGAGGAGATCGATAAGGCCGAGGACGAGATGTCCCGTGTATCGGCTCAGATAGTCAGCCTTAACGATGAGCTGAACGAGACAAGGAAGCTTCTTGAAGAAAAGAGGACTCTCCTTGCAAAGCGCATCAAGAACGTATACGAAAAGGGCGGATCCAAAGGAATGCTCCGGACCATCCTCGAAGCCAATTCGTTCAGGGATATACTGACAAGATACGAATATGCCAATGCCATGATCAGATACGACAGGCAGCGGATAGCGGAGTGCAGGGAACTCGAGAAGGAACTGGAAGCCAAGGTTGCGGAGGTTGAGGAAAAAGAGGCCGAGCTCAATTCGTATCAGGAAGACCTTGACGATAAGTATACGCAGCTCGAGAGTCTGACCGATGAGATACAGGGTAAACTGGATGTCACGAACAGCAGCATTTCCGCGGAGAAAGGTAAGCTCAGGGATTTTGATGTGAAGCTTGTCGAACTTGACAAGACGATGAAGTCCCTCGAGTCGCAGACGGCTGCCGCACAGGCACAGTTGGCTCAGCAGGTCGCCAAGCGTCTTGCAATGAAGAAAGAGGACACATCGGGTTCGTATTCGGCGAGCGGGTCGGAGCTTGAATGGCTGGCCGCCACGATACAGGCCGAGGCCGGAGGAGAATCGTATACCGGCAAGCTGGCCGTCGGATCCGTTATAATGAACAGGGTTAAGAGTTCGGCATTCCCGAATGATATCAAGAGTGTAATAACCCAGAAGATGCAGTTTGCGTCGTACAGATCAGGTAAGGTTGAACTGATTATAGCGAACGGGCCCAATTCCACGTGTATAAGTGCGGCACAGGAAGTGCTCGGCGGTGCGCGTGTCGGTGACTACCTGTTCTTTATGACCAAGTACTACGCCGATTATTACGGGATAAGCGATTATACGATGATCGGAAATCACGCTTTCTTCTATAAATGGGTGACGAAAGCGAAACAGAGCACTTCAAGCTCAAGCGAGGATGAGGAAGAAGAGTCGCAGGAAGAGGCGCCTTCCGAAGAGCAGCACGCAGAAGAAGAACAGCATGAAGATGAGTCGGATGATGACTCGGATGAAGATGATGAATAAAAAGAAAAGCACCTCAAAGAGGTGCTTTTTTCTTGCGATTTTATAAACGGTATCAGTGCAGTGCTCCGATGGAACGGATGAGCCAGGGCTCTTTTGCCTTGCCGTTACATACCTGAACAAACGATATGATCCTTACGACAAAGAGTATCAGAATGATTACGATACCTGCGATCGGAGCTATGCATGTCCAGCACAGGAACAGTCCTATGATATAAACCACTACCGTAACAAGATCGAGCTTTAACGCCTCGCGTGCATGGAACTGTGCATAAGGTGATTCCTTTGCGAGTAAGTGGCACAGGAAGATGCCGATGAAACTGAACACATAAGCGGAAAGGGCATATACCTTGTTTTCGGATATATCGGCAGCTTCAAACTCAGCAGTGTGATCCCAGGGCTCCGGCGGAGCGACCAAAGGCATAAAAGCAGCACCGCACGAAGGACATACGGTCGTTCCTTCAGGTACCTCTTTACCGCAATTTGAACAAAAAGCCATGATAAAACCTCCTTTAGTAAAAATACTGTAAAACCAATTGTTATTTTATCATTTTTGATGAAAGAAAACAACGTCTATATATGTTATACTATACGGGTCGGAGGTGAGATATGGCAGCAGATATGAAGAAACTTCGTTCCCGGATCGATGAGATCGACTCGAAGATACTTAAGCTTTATGAAGAACGTATGGATGTGGTCAGATCCATCGGCGAATACAAGATGGAAAACAATCTTCCCGTATACGATGCGGCAAGAGAGGATGCCAAGCTTGATGAAGTGTTTGCTTCCGTTTCCAACAAGAAGTACGCCGACGGAGCGGCACAGCTGTTCATAACACTCATGCAGGCAAGCAGGGAACTGCAGGAGGAGATGATGGGACTGTCCGATGACGGGTTTGATGATTTTAACTGGGACGGTGAGCCGGTCGGAATAGATCTTGAGGTTCTGGGAAATTTCGGAGATACAGATGCGAATCAGTGATCTTGTTTTATATCGCAACTTCAAACACGGTGACATACTTGAAGCGGCCCTTCGTATAGATGAGGGCGGCTTTGAAGATGATCATGAAGCGTCCGCTCTTATCAACACTTTTGCGGGTTCTCTTACCGAGCTTGCAGTCAGTCACGGTTATGCCGGAAATATCTGGCAGGCTTATCTGACGTATCTGATCGCCAACAATGAGAATGCGTTTTCGACTTCATGCGAGATGAAGGGAAAAGTTGAAGGGACGGTCGGCGAAGTCGCACTTTGCGACCTTGGTATTTTCCGCAGGCTCTTTGCTCTTGACCTGAATAAACTTGATGAAAAGTGCGGTACGCATTTTGCTCCGCTCATTTCGGAATACGTTAAGCCCGACGGAAGATCGAAGATGTTCAACAGCCGTATTCGCGACAGGATCATCGAACTTCGCGATAATCTAGCGAAGGCGCAAACCGACGGAGAGTTTTCCGATCTCGTATCAGATTTCTACGGCACGTTCGGTGTCGGAAAGTTCGGCCTTCACAAAGCTTTTCGTGTGGACACATCGGGAAACTGCGCGGTCATAGAACCGATCACAAATATTACCCATGTATATCTCGAGGATCTTGTCGGATATGAGAGCGCCAAGAAGAAACTGACGGACAACACCGAGGCGTTCATTGAGGGAAGACCGTGCAACAACTGTCTTCTGTTCGGTGATGCCGGAACCGGTAAATCCAGCAGTATCAAAGGAATTTTGAACAGATATTACGACAGGGGACTCAGGGTTATCGAAGTCTATAAGCATCAATTCAGATATCTGAATGATATCATCGCGCAGATCAAGAACCGTAATTACCGTTTCATAATCTACATGGACGATCTGTCGTTTGAAGATTTTGAGACCGATTACAAATACCTCAAAGCGGTCATCGAAGGCGGTCTCGAGAAGAAGCCCGACAATATTCTCATATATGCGACGAGTAACAGACGCCACATAGTGCGTGAGAAGTATTCCGACAAAGATGATCGTGATGATGATCTTCATACGAACGACACGGTTCAGGAGAAACTGTCACTCGCATACAGATTCGGGGAGACGATATTCTTTGCCCGTCCCGACAAGAAACAGTTCGATGCTATAGTAACCGCACTTGCCGACAGATACGGCATAACAATGGATGAAGAGGAACTGCTTCTTGAAGCCAATAAGTGGGAACTGTCCCACGGCGGTCTTTCGGGAAGAACGGCGCAACAGTTCATAGATCATTTAAGGGGAATGAAACAGGGAGGATAAGATGGCAGTTCGCACATTTGCCGCAATTGATGTCGGAAGCTACGAACTCGGTATGAAGATATTCGAGTTTTCCGGCAAAGGAAACGTCAAAGAGATCGATCATATCCGCCATTCAATAGAACTCGGTACCGACACGTATCAGAACGGTATCATAACGACGGATCATATGGATGAGTTGTGTGATGTGCTCGCTGATTTTTCATCGATAATGAGATCCTACAAAGTCGATGATTACAAGGCCTACGGAACGAGCGCGATCAGGGAGACGAAGAACACCGCCATAATTACGGAACAGATCAAGCTCCGCACAGGCATCAAGCTGGATGTTTTGTCCAATTCGGAGCAGAGATTCCTTCACTATAAAGCAGCTGCGATCAAAGGATCACGCTTCGATGAGTTCATCCGCGAAGGATGTGCGATAGTCGATATCGGCGGCGGCAGTATACAGATATCGCTGTTTGACAACGAGGCGCTTGTTACGACTCAGAACATACGTCTCGGCGTGCTGCGTGCGATGGATATGCTTGCGGCTCTTCAGCCAAAGACCCGTGACATGGAGGGTATCCTGAAGGAACTCATAGACAATCAGCTTCAGGCATTCAGGAAATTATACCTTAAAGGCAGGACGATCAGGAATCTGATCCTAATAGATGATTACGTTTCGGCGATGCTTTATCACAAAGGCTCAAAGGAAAGATCGTTTACAGCTGCGGGACTCAAAGAAATGTATTCCGATCTCAAGACAATGACAAAGGGAGAGATCGCCAAGGAATACGGCATTAACGAGGAGACCGTCCCGCTCCTTCTTCCGGCGATAACCTTGGTGGCGCGTGTCATCAAGATCACAAAAGCGGAGACCGTATGGTCGCCGGGAATATCGCTTTGCGACGGTATGGCATACGAATACGCCGAGAAGGAAAAGCTCATACATTACGGGCACGATTTTGAAAACGATATAATAGCCTGTGCAAAAGCAATGTCCAAGCGTTATCAGGGAAATGAGGACAGGAACGCGCTGATCGAACGTGTCGCATGCGATCTGTTTGATTCGACTCGTAAGATTCACGGAATGGGAAAACGTGACAAGCTGCTTCTTCGTATCGCATCGCTGCTTAACGACTGCGGAAGGTACGTGAGCATAGAAGCCGGTGCGGAGTGCGGATACGACATCATCATGGCAACCGAGATGATCGGGCTGTCGCATACGGAACGTGAGATAGTCGCGAACATCGTACGGTTTAATAAGGTACAGTTTGAGTATTACAATGAACTTGCGGCAAAGTCGCTCCTTGACAAAGGAAGTTATCTGAAGATAGCAAAGCTGTCGGCACTCTTCAGGATAGCCGACGGGGTCTGCAGAAGTTACAGGACCAAGGTCAATGATGTCAGGTTTTCGGTGAAGGGCGATGAACTTGTTGTGAATGTATATACGGTGGATGATATCGATCTTGAGCAGGGATTTTTCTTCAGGAAAGCGTCACTGTTCGAAGAGGTATTCTCGATAAGACCCGTGCTCAAATATAAACGAAGGTAAAGAGTATGAAAGAATTCGACAACAGAGATTACTATGTGAACAGGGAACTGTCGTGGCTGATGTTCGACGAGAGAGTGCTCGGCGAGGCGACCGATACGACCAACCCGCTCATGGAGAGACTGAAGTTTTTGTCGATAACGGCATCCAATCTGGATGAATTTTTCATGGTCAGGGTGGCTTCTCTTATCGACATGAAACATGCGGGTTATTCAAAGCGTGACATCGCCGGCATGACGATCGATGAGCAGCTTGACGCGGTCGCACACAAGACGCATGAACTTGTTGAGACACAGTATTTTGTGCTGATGCACACACTCCTGCCGCTCATGGAAGCAAACGGGATCCGTTTCATCACGAAGCATGAGGATCTTACGGCGGAACAGGGAGAGTATGTCGACAGGTATTTTGAAGAAGAGGTATATCCGGTACTGACCCCGATGGCAGTGGACTCTTCAAGACCGTTCCCGCTCGTGCGTAACCAGACACTCAATATCGGTGCTCTGATCAGCAAGAAGGGAGAAGAAGCGCACGATTTCGCAACGGTTCAGGTTCCCGGAGGACTCAGCCGTATAGTCGAGATCCCTACATTTGACGGGCGCACATTCATACTTCTCGAGGAAGTCATCGAGCGTAACATGTCAAAGCTCTTCCTCAACTATGATGTTGTATGTGCATATCCGTACAGGATAATGAGAAACGCCGACCTTACGATTGACGAGGAGGAAGCGGCGGATCTTCTTAAAGAGATAGAGAAGCAGATCAAGAAGAGACAGTGGGGTGAAGTCATCAGGCTCGAAGTTGCCGACGACATCGATCCCGATCTGATGAACGTGCTTGCTAAGGAACTGTCGGTTCGCCGTGACAGTATATACAGGATCGCGGGACCTATAGACCTGACATTTTTAATGAAACTGTACGGCCTTGACGGGTTCGATCATCTGAAGACCGCTCCGTATATTCCCAAGCCCGTACCCGAGATAGGGGACGGTGAGGACATATTCGCATCGATAAGGCTTCATGATATTCTGATGCATCATCCGTACCAGACATTCGATCCGGTCATTGATTTCGTAAAGAGCGCGGCCAAGGATCCGGACGTGCTTGCCATCAAACAGACACTCTACCGTGTCAGCGGTAATTCACCCATAATCGCTGCCCTTGCGGAGGCCGCCGAGAACGGCAAACAGGTTACGGTTCTCGTTGAACTTAAGGCACGTTTTGACGAGGAGCACAACATTGTCTGGGCGCGCAAGCTTGAGCAGGCCGGATGTCATGTAATATACGGTCTTGTCGGCCTGAAGACTCACTGTAAGATCACGCTTGTCGTACGCCGTGAGGAGGACGGTATCAGGAGATACGTTCATCTCGGAACGGGTAACTACAATGACAGCACGGCCAAGCTGTACACGGATGTCGGTCTTCTGACGTGTTCGGAGCAGATAGGTGAGGATGCGACCGCCGTATTCAACATGCTGAGCGGTTATTCGGAGCCTCTGTACTGGAACCGTCTTGTACTCGCACCGTTGTGGCTCAAGGACAGGTTCATTCATCTTATAGGCAGGGAAGCGGCAAACGCGCGTGACGGAAAACGTTCGCACATAGTGGCCAAAGTCAATTCGATCTGTGATCGTGAAGTTATACGCGCACTCTATGATGCATCGTGTGCGGGGGTTAAGATAGAACTGATCGTTCGCGGAATATGCTGTCTCAAACCGGGCATCAAAGGCGTTTCGGAGAATATCACGGTGCGAAGCATCGTGGGTGATTTTCTGGAACACAGCAGGATATTCTATTTTGAGAATGCCGGAAACAGTGAAGTTTACTGCGGTTCATCCGACTGGATGCCGAGAAATCTCTTAAAGCGTGTAGAGATAATGTTCCCGATACTTGACGAATCACTCAAGGAAAGGGTAATTTATATACTCGGAACACTTCTTTCGGACACCGAGAAGGCGAGGATAGAACTTTCGGACGGAACATACGAGAGACTCGACCGAAGGGGCAGGGATCTTGTGAGTGCTCAGAAATCATTCTGTGAATGGGCGGCAAGTCTTGTCGATACGAAAGATCCGGTGGAGAACAGCAGGGTGTTCATTCCGATAGAAGGTACGAACCAGTAGAAGAGATAAGGGATTTAGGGAGGACGGAATATGTTTGATAAGGAAGTCATCAATTATTTCCTGGAAAACCAGAATCAGCTGTTTGACGACGAAGTGGCGTCGACACCCGATGAAGCACAGGATTTCCTCGAAGATTCAATGGCCGAGGTCGTGGAGACGATCGAGGAGGTCATCGAGTACTTTGATGAAATGGGTGTTGATACGGACGGAATGACCGATGAGGAGATCGAGCAGCAGGCGGAGGTGTTCACACTTCCGGACGGACGTTTCCTTGTGGTAAATGCCTGAGCCTCAACCAATAGTAGGAGAACAATATTATGATAAGTGCTAACAACGTGACGTACAGGGTCGGTAAGAAGGCCCTGTTTGAAGATGTGAACATTAAGTTCACCGAAGGTAACTGCTACGGACTTATCGGCGCCAACGGCGCAGGTAAGTCAACTTTTTTGAAGATATTGTCGGGAGAACTCGACACGACGAACGGTGATATCGCGATAACGCCGGGACAGCGTCTGTCGGTACTCGAACAGGATCATTTCAAATACGACGCATACACTGTAATAGATACGGTCATCATGGGCAATCAGCGCCTGTATGACGTTATGAAGGAGAAGGACGCTATCTACGCCAAGGAGGATTTCTCCGATGAAGACGGTATCCGTGCGAGCGAACTTGAAGCCGAGTTTGCGGAGATGGACGGATGGGAGGCCGAATCAAACGCGGCAACACTCCTTAACGGACTCGGTATAGAGACAGACGTTCACTACAGTCTTGTAGGTGACCTTGCGGGACCGCAGAAGGTCAAGGTCCTGCTTGCAAGAGCATTGTTCGGCAATCCCGATATACTCCTTCTCGAGGAGCCTACCAACCACCTTGATCTTGATGCGATAGAGTGGCTCGAGGAGTTCCTCATAAATTTTGACAATACCGTCATCGTTGTCAGCCATGACAGATATTTCCTGAACAAGGTATGCACACATACCGCGGATATCGACTACGGCAAGATCCAGCTTTATGCCGGTAACTACGATTTCTGGTACGAGTCGAGTCAGCTGCTCATTCAGCAGATGAAGGAAGCAAACAAGAAGAAGGAAGAGAAGATCAAGGAACTGCAGGAATTCATCTCACGATTTTCGGCGAATGCCTCCAAATCAAAGCAGGCTACGAGCCGTAAGAGAGCACTCGAAAAGATCGAACTTGACACGATCAAACCTTCAAGCCGTAAGTATCCGTACATTGATTTTCGCCCTGACAGGGAGATAGGAAACGAGGTCCTGACCGTGGAGGGGATCAGCAAGACGATCGACGGCGTTAAGGTTCTCGACAACATTTCGTTCATTCTCGGACACGACGACAAGGTTGCTTTTGTCGGAACGAACGAACTTGCCAAGACGACTCTGTTTAAGATCCTCATGGGCGAACTTGAGCCCGATGAGGGAACATATAAGTGGGGCGTGACGACATCGCAGGCGTATTTCCCGCGTGATTACACGGAGGAATTCGCGCATGACTACACGATCACCGACTGGCTTACAGGATATTCTCCGGTCAAGGATGTAACGT
>JAEEJD010000030.1 GCA_016281675.1 Lachnospiraceae bacterium | reverse complement strand
CGTTTACAACAGCAAGGTCGTTACAAAGCTGATAAACAATATCATGCTTGACGGCAAGAAGGGCGTTGCCCAGAAGATCGTATACGGTGCATTCGAGTCAGTAGAGGAGAAGGTTGGAAAGCCTGCTCTCGAAGTTTTTGAAGAGGCAATGAACAATATCATGCCTGCTCTTGAAGTTAAGGCCAGACGTATCGGTGGTGCCACTTATCAGGTACCTATCGAGGTTCGCCCCGATCGTCGTCAGGCACTTGCTCTTCGCTGGATGACCATGTTTTCACGTAAGAGAGGCGAGAAGACAATGGAAGAGCGTCTTGCGGGAGAGATAATGGATGCTGCCAACAATACAGGTGCATCCGTAAAGAGAAAAGAAGATATGCACAAGATTGCAGAAGCGAACAGAGCTTTTGCGCACTACAGATTCTAACAGGAGGAAAAGATCTTGGCTGGAAGAGATTATCCATTGGAGAGAACAAGGAATATCGGTATCATGGCTCATATCGATGCGGGTAAGACCACAACGACAGAGCGTATACTGTATTACACCGGTATCAATCATAAGATCGGTGAGACCCATGACGGAACCGCTACCATGGACTGGATGGAGCAGGAGCAGGAAAGAGGTATCACCATTACTTCCGCAGCTACAACATGTCACTGGACGCTTCAGGATCATGCAAAGCCCAAGGCAGGAGCGCTCGAGCATCGTATCAACATCATCGATACCCCGGGCCACGTTGACTTCACTGTTGAAGTTGAAAGATCGCTTCGTGTGCTTGATGGAGCTGTAGGAGTATTCTGTGCAAAGGGCGGTGTTGAACCCCAGTCCGAGAACGTATGGCGTCAGGCGGATACATACAATGTTCCCCGTATGGCGTTCATCAACAAGATGGATATTCTCGGTGCTGATTTCTACGCAGCCGTAGATCAGATAAGAAATCGTCTCGGTAAAAATGCCATCGTCATCCAGCTGCCTATCGGCAAGGAAGACGAGTTCAAAGGTATTATCGACCTTTTTGAGATGCAGGCATATATCTACAACGACGATAAGGGAGAGGATATCTCAATAGTGGATATCCCCGACGATATGAAGGAAGAAGCGGAAATGTATCATGAGGAGCTCGTTGAGAAGTGCGCTGAGCTTGATGATGATACGATGATGGCTTATCTTGAGGATCCCGACAGTGTTACGGTTGATGATCTGAAGAAGGCTCTGAGAAAAGGTACCTGTGACTGCTCGGCAGTTCCCGTATGTTGCGGAACGGCCTACAGAAACAAGGGCGTTCAGAAACTTCTTGATGCGGTCATCGAATATATGCCGTCGCCTCTTGATATTCCCGCGATAAAGGGTGTTGACCTTGAAGGTAACGAGACAGAGAGACATTCTTCGGATGAAGAGCCTTTCTCGGCACTTGCATTCAAGATCATGTCAGACCCGTTCGTGGGAAAACTCGCTTTCTTCAGAGTTTATTCGGGTACTATGAACTCCGGTTCATATGTGCTTAATGCAACAAAGGGAAAGAAAGAACGTGTAGGTCGTATCCTTCAGATGCATGCGAACAAGAGAGAAGAACTTGAAAAGGTTTATTCCGGTGATATCGCAGCTGCCGTTGGATTCAAGCTTACAACAACAGGTGATACGATCTGTGACGAGCAGCATCCCGTTATTCTTGAGTCAATGGAGTTCCCTGAGCCCGTTATAGAGCTTGCCATCGAACCCAAGACAAAGGCAGGTCAGGGAAAACTCGGCGAATCACTTGCAAAGCTTGCTGAAGAAGACCCGACTTTCCGCGCTCATACGGATCCCGAAACAGGTCAGACGATCATCGCAGGTATGGGTGAGCTTCACCTTGAGATCATCGTTGACAGACTCCTTCGTGAGTTCAAGGTTGAGGCAAACGTAGGTGCACCTCAGGTTGCATATAAGGAAGCTATCACGAAGGCTGTTGATATCGACAGTAAGTATGCAAAGCAGTCCGGTGGTAGAGGACAGTACGGTCACTGTAAGGTACGTTTCGAGCCCATGGATGCCAACGGAGAAGAACTGTTCAAGTTCGATTCCGAGGTTGTCGGAGGAGCGATCCCGAAGGAGTACATCCCGGCAGTCGGCGAAGGTATCGAAGAGGCTACAAAGGCCGGTCTTCTCGGAGGATATCCGGTTGTCGGCGTACATGCTACCGTATATGACGGATCGTATCATGAAGTCGATTCAAGTGAAATGGCATTCCATATCGCAGGATCTCTTGCGTTCAAGGATGCTATGCAGCAGGCAGGCGAGATACTTCTCGAGCCCATCATGAAGGTTGAGGTAACGATGCCTGAGGAGTACATGGGAGATGTTATCGGTGACATCAATTCAAGAAGAGGACGTATAGAAGGTATGGATGATGTCGGAAACGGCAAGATCGTCCGCGGATTTGTTCCTCTTTCGGAGATGTTCGGATATGCGACAGACCTTCGAAGCAAGACACAGGGTCGCGGTAACTATTCAATGTTCTTCGAGAAATACGAACCGGTTCCCAAATCGGTACAGGAAAAATTGCTTGCCGCAAAGAAGGGATGATAAAAATTCCTTGATAATAGCGAAAAAATGAAATATAATCATTGGTAGTCTTTAATTCTAAGGAGGATTAATCAAAATGGCAAAAGAGAAATTTGACAGAAGTAAAACCCATTGTAATATTGGTACCATCGGCCACGTTGACCATGGTAAGACAACACTTACAGCTGCTATCACAAAGGTTCTTGCTGAGAGAGTTGCCGGTAACGTTAAGGTAGACTTTGAAAATATCGATAAGGCTCACGAGGAGAGAGAGCGTGGAATCACTATCTCAACAGCTATCGTTGAGTACTCAACAGAAATGAGACACTATGCACACGTTGACTGCCCAGGCCAGGCTGACTACGT
>JAEEJD010000003.1 GCA_016281675.1 Lachnospiraceae bacterium | reverse complement strand
TCTTCGAAAATCGCAGGTTGGACTTCGTGACGCCGAACGACTTCTTCGCATCATACTCAAAATACGCCTGCGAGTACATATCGGCCAGATCACCGAGTATCTTGGCTGTATTGTGGTTCGCGCCTACGGTACCGTCACCGCCGAGTCCCCAGAATTTGCAGCATATCATATCGGGAGAGCCCACCTCGAAATCAAGCGGCTCGCACTTAAGCGACAGATGGGTCACATCATCCTCTATGCCGATCGTGAAACTGTTTATCGGACGCGAAGATGAGAGATTATCAAATACGGCGGCTATCTGATCGGGGCTTGTATCCTTCGATGACAGTCCGTATCTTCCGCCGATGACCTTGATATTTCGGTCTGAGTTAAAGATCGCTGTACATACATCCACATAGAGCGGTTCGCCCGCTGCTCCCATTTCCTTGCACCTGTCAAGGACCGCTATCCTTTTGACGCTTTCCGGAATGGCCGCGAGAAGCTTTTTGGTATCAAATGGTCTGTACATATGAACCTGAAGGAATCCGGCCTTGCGTCCGCGCTTGTTGAGCGCATCTACCGTCTCCTCTATCGTTCCCGATACGGAACCCATAGCTATGATTATATCCGTTGCGTTATCGGGACCGTAATACTGATAAGGTTTGTACGGTCTTCCGACGACTTCGGATACTTTGTCCATATAGTCCTCGATGATATCCGACAACTGCATGTAGCATTTGTTGTTGGCTTCCCTGAACTGGAAATATACATCATCGTTCTGAACCGTATTGCGAAGAAGAGGATGTTCGGGATTGAGTGCATGCTCACGGAACGAATGAAGAGCATCCTCATCTATGAGCGCGCTCAAAGCTTCAAGATCCGGCATCTCTATTCTTGACATTTCGTGTGAAGTCCTGAATCCGTCAAAGAAATGCATAAACGGAACACGTGCTTTTATCGCGGACAGATGTGTAACGGCCGCCATGTCGGCTGCCTCCTGCACACTTCCCGACGAAAGCATCGCAAGTCCTATCTGACGACACGCCATAACGTCGGAATGATCGCCGAATATGCTCATGGCGTGGGTTCCGACTGTTCTTGCGGCTATATGAAGGACCGCGGGAAGATGTTCTCCCGTTATCCTGTAGAGAGTAGGGATCATAAGCATGAGTCCCTGACTCGACGTATATGTTGTTGCGAGCGATCCTGTCTGCAGTGCTCCGTGAACCGCTCCTATCGCTCCGGCTTCGGACTGCATCTCAACCAGCTTTACCGGCTGGCCGAACATGTTCTCTCTTCCCTTTGCAGACCATTCGTCCGTCTTGGCCGCCATAGGCGAGGACGGCGTTATCGGATATATGGCCGCAACCTCCGTGAACTCGTACGCCACGTTGGCGCAGGCGCCGTTTCCGTCAACCGTGACTATATTTTTACTCATAAGATCTCCTCTTTGTTATCACTCTAAACCAAGTCTCTTTACCGCATCTTCTCTCATCTTGTACTTAAGTACCTTACCTGCGGCATTCATCGGAAACTCATCGACAAATTCTATATATCTGGGCACTTTGTGTCTGGCAAGACTTGCCTTGATGAACGCATCCATCTCCTCGACCGTCATGTTCTCACCGTCTTTAAGGATTATGCATGCCATGGCTTCCTCACCGTACCGTTTGTCGGGTACACCGATGACCTGAACGTCTTTGACCTTCGGACAGGTGTATATGAACTCTTCTATCTCCTTCGGATACAGATTCTCGCCTCCGCGGATTATCATATCCTTGAGACGTCCGGTTATCCTGTAATTACCGTTCTCATCACGTGCCGCCAGGTCACCCGAATGAAGCCATCCCTCGGAGTCTATCGTCTCTCTGGTTGCTTCGGGCATCTTGTAATACCCTTTCATCGTATTGTAACCTCTCGCACAGAACTCTCCGTTCTCGCCGACACCGACTTCCTCTCCCGTCTCGGGATCTATGACCTTACATTCCACATGCGGGAACGCATATCCGACAGTCTCGGTCCTCACATCGAGCGGATCCGTCCATGAAGACATCGTGTTTCCGGGAGCGGTCTCGGTCTGACCGTAAACGGATACTATACCGCGCATGTTCATCTCGTTCGGATCGGCTGCACGCTTCATCAATTCGGGGGGACATCCCGCCCCTGCCATAATACCCGTTCTCATGTACGAGAAATCGGTCTTTTTATAATCGGCATGGTTGAACATTGCAATGAACATCGTGGGCACGCCGTTAAAGCATGTGATCCTCTCCTGATTGATGCATGCGAGGGATGATTTTGCGCTGAAGTAAGGCATCGGGCATATCGTCGCGCCGTGAGTGATCGATGACGTCATCGAGAGCACCATTCCGAAGCAGTGGAACATGGGCACCTGGATCATCATCCTGTCAGCCGTAGATAAACCCATTCTGTCGCCGATACACTTGCCGTTATTAACAACATTATAGTGAGTCAGCATGACGCCTTTCGGGAATCCGGTAGTTCCCGACGTATACTGCATGTTACAAACGTCATCGGGACGGACGTTTGCCGCCATTCTCTCAAGTTCGCTATCGGAAACCATATCGTGCCTGTCCATCGCTTTTTCAAACGTCAGTGCACCCGGCATCGAAAATCCCACCGTGATGACGTTTCTCAGGAAAGGCAGCTTCTTGCAGTGAAGCGGTTTTCCGGCCTTTGATGAAGCGATCTCGGGACACAGTTCGTTGATGATCGCTTTGTAGTTGGAATCGACAGCCGATTCGATCATTACGAGCGTATGTGTATCCGACTGACGGAGAAGATACTCCGCCTCATGTATCTTATATGCGGTGTTCATCGTAACGAGTACCGCACCGATCTTACAGCATGCCCAGAATGAGATATACCATGCGGGAACGTTCGTTGCCCACACAGCAACCTTTGAGCCCGACCTGACTCCGAGACTCATAAGGGATTTTGCAAAGTTGTTGACGTCTTCCCTGAACTCCTCGTAAGTTCTCGTATAATCAAGTGTCGTGTACTTGAAACAGTACTGATCCGGAAACTCTTCGACCATCCTGTCAAGAACCTGAGGGAACGTAAGGTTAATGAGCTCATCCTTCTTCCATACGTACTGCCCCGTGCCGTCGTGATTCGGGTAGAGAACCTTCTTCTTGCCCCGCGTGTTCTCAAAACGGCTCATATAATTGACAAAGTAAGGGAATATGACCTCATGATCCGTAAGGTCTTCCATGTATTCTGGCTTCCATTCGTATGAAATGAATCCCGCATAATCGATCGAATAGAGTGCATCCATGAATTCCTTTATAGGTGCGCTTCCTTCGCCAATAAGATTGAACGTGTCCTTATCGTCCGAATCCCGCAGATGAACATGCTTAACGTATGCTCCCAGATTCCTTATCGTATCCTTGGGTTCCTCGTTCGCATAGCGGAACGTGTGATGAAGATCCCACAGTGCCGCCAGATTGTCGTCGGCAAACTCGTCAAGGAGCGTACAAAGCTTCTTCGTATCGGAATAGATCCCTCCTGTTTCGATAAGAAGTATTACGTTCTTCTCGCGCGCAAAAGGAAGAAGCTCCGTTATAGCCTCTCTGATCGCTTTCTCATCATCGGTCTCAAGGCCGATTCCGACATAATCGACACGCATGTAACCCGCGATGTCTATTATCTTTCTGATATCCTCGATACACTCTCTCTTTGACAGATCGTAATTGCCGTCAAATATCGGTATCGTCAGTCCCCTGTCACGCAGCTGCCTTGTGGTCGCTGCTATGTTGTACTGATCAAAAGCCTCGCCTTTGACAAACAGGTCCTTATCTTTTATAAGCTTATAGACTTCTATGCCGGCAAAATCCATTTCGCCGGCGATATCCATGAACTCATCAAATGTTATATCGTTCCAACCCCGCGTGGAAAAAGACAGTTTCATCACTCATCCTCCTCGTAAATAACCTTGTTTACAGCGTTAAGATAAGCTGTCACGCTTGCACCGATTATATCCGTGGATAGTCCTCTTCCGGAGTATACCTTACCGTTTGCACGCAGTTTCACTATCGTCTCGGCTGCCGCCTCCTTACCTTCGGTAACGGCCTTTATCTGGAAATCATCGAGTTCGTAGTGTCTTCCGGTTATCTGCTCTATGGCCAGAAAAGCCGCGTCAATAGGACCGTCTCCGAGTGATATTCCCTCAAGATCCTCTTCTTTGGTACGAAGCTTTACATGTGCCATTGCGGTGATGCTGCTTCCTGTATTCGTGATGTAATTATCGAGAGTATATTTAGCCGGAACCTGCATCGCCGCTGTGGCAATGATCGCATCAAGTTCCTTTGTCGATACGCTTTCTTTTTTGGATGCCAGTTTCTGAAAAGCTTCGTAAACTTTCTGCTCATCTTCTTCGTTCAGGCTGTACCCGAGCTTCTGCGCAACCTGTGCGACCGCCTCGGCCGAATCATGAAGTGTCAGTCTGTCGTCGGCACTCTCGATACCGCCCGTGAATCCGAAAGCGGTTTTGGCATCCTGCGATGTCACACAGAATCTGGCTATCTGAGCTATCGTCCTCTTCATGGAAGATGTTGCGACACCCGTTCTGACTCCGAAGCTCTCGCCTTTTCCGGCGATCACCCTGCACACGTTCTCCAGGGAAGCCGTATTGACAGGATATGCTCCGACCTTGATCTCACCCGCTCCGTGACACAATGCGGCTATAACGCACGCATCCGCCATCGACAGTTCATCGGAACATGAAACACCCCATGTTATATCGCGAAGGCGCTTATCCGCCTCAAGTCTTTCCTCCAGAAATGCGGCAAACTCCTCGGGAAGCATCTCTCCCGCATCATCGCAGAAAGTGACCGTGGTAACTCCCGCATCTATAGCGGTGTTCACAAGATCCGACATTATCGCACCGTCGCCTCTTGTGGCATCATCAATGATAAGTTCCACGTCCTGCGTATATTTCCTGCAGTTTTCAACAGTCTCCTTTACCATTTCCGTTATGGCAGCCGGCTTCTTGTGATAGACATACTCCATCCTTACACTGCTGCCCGGCGCCACGACCTGAAGCCTGAATCTGTCGGCCTCGGAAAGAGCGGCTGCTGCCGGTGCGGGATCGCTTCCGAGCGAAACGGGCACGGCAACGGTACTGTTACCTACAGCCGTGACCACCGATTTGATCAGAAGGCTGTCGACTTTACTGTTTCTTATCTCATCGAGTTCGATCACATCAACACATAGCTTGTCCAGTAGCTTTGCAACTTCGAGCTTTTCCTTGAAAGATAGGGAGAACTCTTTACCGTTTGAAAGCTTTCTGACTGTGCTGTCGCATACTCTGACTGTGTTCATGTGTCCATCTCCTTTTCTTTTTTCTTAAAAATTACTATGTAATACATTGGTGAAATAAGCATAAATTAACGGAAAACGCCGTGTTTGTCAATGATTTTCTTTTTTGAGATATTCGACAGCCGCATCAAGCTGATTATCCGTTCCGTCTTCCTGATATTTCTCGCTGTCCCATTCGACTTCGACATCCGGTTCGATACCTATTTCATGAATGTTATTACCGTTGGGCGTGTAGTATCTCGAATTCGTTATCTTGACACCGCTTCCGTCCTCAAGCGGGGTGATTATCTGTGTGATGCCCTTTCCGAACGTCTTGGTACCCATTACCGTAACAAGACCGTCGTCCTTTAATGCTCCCGTAAGGATCTCGGAAGCGCTTGCCGTATTTCCGTCAACAAGTACAACACAAGGGATCTTCAGATATGAATCATCGCCTTTGTCCTCATATTTGTATGACAGTCCGTTCTTGTCCTTGACGGATACTATTACACCTTCCTTGATCAATCTGTCCGCGATCTCAACCGATACGTCGACATAACCGCCGCCGTTGGCTCGAAGATCTATTACGAGGCTCTTCATTCCGTCAGCTTCAAGCTCGTCCATCGCCTCATTGAACTGATTTGCCGTATCATCCGCAAAGTCCGTGATCTGTATGTATCCGATCTTATCATCGAGCATCTCGTAATCAACGCTGACGGCATTGATCTCGTCTCTTCTGATATCGAATTCGATCAGCTCGTCTTTCCCGCCTCTTCTGACACCGACTTTGACCTCGGATCCCTTTGGTCCGCGCAGTTTTGAAACTACAAGGTTAAGATCCTGGCCTTCGATGTTCTCACCGTCAATTTCGACTATTACATCATCGGCGATAAGTCCCGCTCTTTCCGCGGGAGAATCCTTGATCGGTTTAACAACAAATATCTCGTCCGTATCCGGGTCCTGGGAAAGATATGCCCCGATGCCTTCGAACATACCGGATGTGCTCTCCATCATCTGTGCGAACTCTTCCTTGTCGTAATATTCGGAATACGGATCTTCAAGAGCCTCGAGCATTCCCCTGTACATGCCTTCCTGAAGCTTCTCCTTGTCGACGTCTTCAAGATATGTTCCCTGTATGAGTCCGTACAGATTGTCGAGTTTCTCGATCGAATCTCTGTCAAGAACGGAACTGGCAGTGCTTCCGAACACTTTCGCATACAGTGTCCCGTTCACGGCCATCGTTATGATACTCACGCAAGTCTTGATCCCTATCGCGATAACAATTACCCCGACAGCAATGAGAAGGCCCTGAATGAAACCTTTCTTCCGGGCCTTCTTAACCTGCTTTGCAACATATTCCATTGACATCTGGCTGTAGACCGCCTCCTCCGGCTTCTCCTCTACAGCTCCTGTTGTGTTGTTCTCGTCCATCTCTTAATTCCTCATATTCTTCTGTAAGTCAATCGTCCCCCGCTTGGAGAGGAGAGTCGCTCCTTCCGGCCTAGGACAGATAATTCCAAGGGCTTACGTACTGCCCGTTTTCTCTGACGGAAAAGTGCAGATGCGGTCCCGTACTTCTGCCGGTAGATCCGACACATCCGATCTGTTCACCCCTCGCGACCATCGTTCCCTGCGATACACTGACCGAACTTGCATGCATGTATATCGTGATCAATCCGTCACCGTGATCGATCATGATATAATTGCCCATCGTCGGTGAATACGATGCAGCGATGACTTCGCCGTCATATGCCGCCAGTATCGGCGATCCGTTCGGTGCCGCCATATCGACGCCGTTATGGAACTGCTGCGTACCGAGTATGGGATGTATCCTGTTTCCGTAATCATCGGATATCCTTACATATGAAGGCGCCGGCCACTTGAACTGTCCGCCGTCATACACTATCGCTTTCTTATTCTCCGCAAGGAGTCTCTTCTTCTCTTCGAGTATCGCCGCTTCGAGATCTTTGATTATCTGATCCTGTTCGGCGATCATCGCCTCATATTCCCTTATGGCGGCTTCTTTATTATTGATATCGCCCTCGAATACGGTGATCTCCTGCTCCTTGTCTGCCATCAGCGCTTCAACAGCTTCCTGCTCGTTCTGAACCGCCGCTTTTGCTTCTTCAAGATCACTCTTCTGGCTGATAAGTGTCTGTTCCTTTTCGGCTACCTGATCCTTTGCGTCTATGTATGAATCAAGCATCCGCCTGTCATATGCCGATATCCTGTTGATGAACTCGGCTTTATTCAGAAACTCGACGAAACTCTTTGATGAGAGCAGCATCTCTACTGTGGAAGCCTGGCCACGCTCATACATGAACTTGACACGCTTCTTCATCAGGTTATACTGAGTCTCCTCCACATTCCTTGCTTCCTCGAGTTCCCTTTCGGTTATCTGTATCTCAAATTCCTTATCCGATATGAGGCGGTTAAGCTGGTCTATCTTCTCGTTGATATCGGCAAGATCCGCATCAAGCTCCTGTATATATGTCTCAAGATTGCTCTTGGAGGTCTCAAGACTTGCCAGAAGTGATTTTACGTCAGTGAGATTGCTCTTAAGTGCTTTCTTCTCTTCTTCGGCCTGTTTCTTGGATTCCTCGCTCTCTTTGATCTTGTCATTTGTAAGAGTGGCCGCATGCACAAATAGCGGCACATGTGCCGCTAAGATAGACGTAACCAACAATAATCCGACAAAACGCGCTCCCCTTCTGCGTTTCATATCATTCCCCTTCTGAATGCTTTTATACTTTCAAATGTCTTCTTACCGTGATCAGGCTTCCAAGGAAACCTATGCCCACCCCGAGGATCAGCGATATCGGAACAAGATTTCTGAACAGTTCCTCAATGCTCATAAACTTCAGCATGTCCGACAGCACCGTAAAATTCTGATTGGCGTATTCTATCATCAGCTTATACAGATAATAGATCGCCACCAGAGGTAGGGCTGAACCGATCAGGCCGATCAGTATTCCTTCTATAACGAACGGACTTCTTACGACAAAATCCTTTGCCCCGATCAGTCTCATGATGCCTATCTCTTCCTTTCTGACGGAGATACCCATCGCGACCGTGTTGCTGATGAGGAATACCGAAACCAACAGTAGCACCCCGATTATCGCCAGCGATACGTAACTGATCAGTGTATTGACATTTGTAAGAACTTCCGCGGTGATATCGCTTCTGTTAACCTCTCTTATACCGGGAACCGATTTGAGCCACGCAACAAGTTCGGGCTGCTTTGCCACGTCATTCAGGTAAATCTCATAGTTCTCGGAACCCTCGAGAGGATTGTCGCCTTCGTATCCGTCGGCGTATTCTCCGAGATAATCCTCTTTGAAACTGTTCCATGCCTCATCGGACGATACAAACTTGATCTCCGATACTTCGCTTCTTGACTGGATCTGCGATCCGATCTGCTGTATCTGATCGGGTGACAGGCTCTCGTCAAAGAATACCGTAACTGCGACTCCCGACTGGGCTGCCTTGACACTGTACTGGACGTTGATGACCAGACAGTAGAACAGGCCGAACAGGAAAATACACGACGAGATCGTCGCTATGGTTGCCAGGGAGAAGACCTTGTTTCTGAAGATGTTCTTGAATCCCTGTTTAAATGTATACCAAAGTGTACTAATCCTCATCTATATACTCACCCTTCTCTTCATCACTGATTATGATTCCCTTCTTCATCGTGATGACACGTTTACGCATTGCGTTGACTATCTCTCTGTTATGTGTAACTACGAGCACTGTCGTTCCTCTTCTGTTGATCTCTTCAAGAAGTTTCATTATCTCCCATGAATTCCTGGGATCGAGGTTACCGGTAGGCTCGTCGGCCAGAAGTATAGGCGGGTTGTTGACAAGCGCCCTTGCAAGTGCGACTCTCTGCTGTTCGCCGCCCGAAAGCTGCCATGTCTTGGCTTTGTATTTACCGGCAAGACCTACGAGCGAGAGCATCGCCGGAACGTTCTTTCTTATCTGTCGTGTCGGAACCTCTATGACGCGCTGCGCAAAAGCAACGTTCTCGTATACGTTCCTGTCTTTGAGCAGTCTGAAGTCCTGGAAGACGACTCCTACATTCCTTCTGAACTTTGCAACCTTGCGTCTGCGAAGCCTCGAAAGATCGTAATTGTTAACGATGATACGGCCGCTTGTGGGCGTAAGCTCACGAAGCAGCAGTTTGATAAGCGTTGACTTACCGGATCCGCTGTCTCCGACGATGAAAACGAATTCCCCTTTTTTGATGTGCAGACTAACTTCGTTGAGTGCAGGCACACCCGTGGAGTAGGATTTGCTTACTGACTCCATTGTGATCATGTTAATACTCCTTATTTTCCCCTTAAAATGTAACTTTACCTTTCGGCCTCTTCCATATAACGCATATATTTGACTACCATAAGCGCGATCTTAAACGTAATGGCATCTTCAAACACCCTAAGGTCCAGCCCGGTCGTCTTCTGAAGCTTATCAAGACGGTACACGAGCGTGTTCCTGTGTATGTAAAGCTGACGGCTGGTCTCCGAAACATTAAGGCTGTTCTCGAAGAACTTGTTTATCGTCATCAGCGTTTCCTCGTCGAATTCGTCGGGGCTCCTGCCGTCGAATATCTCCTTGATGAACATCTTGCAAAGAGGTATCGGAAGCTGATATATGAGTCGTCCGATGCCGAGCGAGCTGTATGCGATTATATCCCTGTCGTCAAAGAATATCCTGCCGACATCAAGCGCCATACGGGCTTCTTTGTAAGATCTCGAAACTTCGCGGATCTCATTGACGATCGTACCGTAAGACACGTGACAGGTTGTGCCGGTCTGTTTGCTGACTATATCGAGTATCTGGCGTGCCGCTTTGTTAACGTCCTCATATGTCTCGTTGGCAGCCAGCTCCCTTACGATTATTATGCCGTTCTCATCAACCGCCGTGATGAAATCCTTGGTCCTTGATTTGAAGTATGCTTTAACGTTCTCAAGAACGTTTACTTCCTTGGCGGAAGGTGTCTCGGCAATGATAATTATCCTTCTTGCTTCCGCGTCTATGCGAAGCTTCTGTGAACGCGTGTATATATCGACAAGAAGAAGATTGTCGAGCAGAAGGTTCTTGATGAAATTATCCTTATCGAACCTTTCCTTATACGCGATCAGAAGATTCTGTATCTGGAACGCACCGATCTTTCCGATCGTATAGGAATCCTCGTTTGTCCCCTGAACAACAAGGATATACTCTATAAGCAGTTCGTCATATACTTTAAAAAACTGATATCCCGATATCTCCTGGCTATCCGCGGGCGACTGTGTAAAGCTCGCTGCAGCCTCATGATAATTGATGGTCTCCTTGAAAGTCGATGCCAGCACTTTGCCGTCTATATCAATGACTGCCAGTTCAACCCTTGTTATCCCCTTTAAACCCTCAATGGTGTTTTGCAGTATTTGATTAGAAATCATACCCGTCTCCTTAGATTAGGCCCACCCCCGCAGGCATTATATCGTTTATTCTAATACATATTGACAAAAAAGAAAAGTTTTTTTGGCACTTTTTCACAAAAAGTCATCTTGTAACTTTGTAGAATTCACATTTATATCTGTCGAACGAAAAATCGGCTTTTTTCTCCAATGATGCGCCGTATTTCTCAAGCGTTTTCGCGTCATCCTCCGAAGGTTCATAGCCGTCGAGCACAGATATCCACAGTGTGGTACCGTTCCCGGAAGATTCCGTAAGAGCCTCTTCAAGCGGCGTTGTAAACGTCAGCTCCGGCGTATCCTTATCAAGATACGTGTAAAACGGTATACAGTTCTGCATCTCCTCGTGTCCGCCGATGCTGTAATACAGATCCCCCTCTTTAATGTTTTCGCGAAGGAACGCAATCTCCTCGTCTGCGGTTTCGGAATACTCGATCTTAAACTCGACCGAATACGTGCATATTCCGACAAGAAGCGCAGCGATCAGCGTCGGCACAAAAGATCTGCCGGATTTTGCCAGAATCACGGCAGGAAAAATCCACAATATACCCGCTGCAAAAAACAGGTATCTGTCGACAAAGATATTTGCCGTCATGATTTTACTGATTATCGTCCCGAATATAAGTACCCCGTAATATACGGTAAAACAGCACGCCGCATATATCTCGTCCCTTTCCGGGCTCCGGCAAAGTACCGCTTTTATTACAAATATCACAACAGCCGCTCCTACGATTCCGGCACATACTATAGTTGCCGGCAGGAATCCAACCGTATACGGATATGCCATATACTGGATGAAAAGTGGCAGATCTATCTCGGGCATCGAGAAATAACCGCTGACCCTTGATATCTGCGAAAGGGTAACGATAAGGCAGGGCAGGTACGCGATGAAAGTGGCCAAAAGACACCAAAACCAGCTCTTAAGCCCTTTCCTCTCAAAGAATATAAAATAAAGCAGCAGATACAGATATGCGAATGCCACGGTAACAAAAGCAAAATGATGCGAGTATCCGGCAAGCACGGAAAAGCATGTGAACAAAGCCCAGTTCTTTTTCCCCGGCTCCGATACGACCTCATATGCATACACGCCCGAAGCCGTCGCAAAGAAAAATCCCAGGCTGTACATCCTTATCTCCACGCCGTAATACATCATGAGCGGCATGAAAGTAACAAAGATCATAAAGAGCAGGGAAGTCGCAAACCCGAAACGCTTCCTTACGGTCACCGCACCTGTCAGAAGAGTCAGAAGCATCGGAACGACCGATGTGATCTTCATTACGGGTGTCGTATACCCGAATACATCGGTGGCAAGTTTCAGTATTATGTTATAAAGAGGGGGAAGTGTGTCGTTCATCGACTCGCGGATGACGCCCGCGAAATCGGTATGCACGAGTGAGGCGGTAAATGCCTCGTCCATCCATACATTGTTATTCCAGACTAGCGACAGATATACCGCGGATAAAAGGACAAACGCGACAATGATTATGATCTTTTCGGTTGATACCGTTATTTTTTTCATTTATATAGTGATTTTTTATTTATTATGTGATATAATATCAATACTCACAAGAAAGGAGCGTGCTTTATGGAATTAAGTATTGATGCGATTCCCTATATCTCAATGGCTATGGCGCATGAAAACGTTATGTCCGCCGTTGGTACGAGCATGCTCGAAGCAACTCTTGACATAGCGTCATCCGAGATAGCGGATCTCACAAAAGCGATGGAACTGTCAGTCAATCCCGCCGTCGGCGCAAACTTTGACGTGGCAGTCTGATCTTCCTGTCGCAGGCTCACTCATTTAACGCATTATCTATATTTCTGTATCCGAATACGAAGTTGGCTATTCCGGCGTCGTCTGTTATTTTTGCGTAGCAGACCTGGAAATGTGACCTCGTCTTGTCGGGATTGATCCTGATGTAGTTGATGCTGTACAGGTCGTCTTCCGTCGTATTCTCCACAAGGGTCTCATATGACGTTTCCCGCATCATCCTGTCAAAATCCTCGGGATCCACATAGCTCCCGTAATATTTCTGCATGGAGAAATGATAATCGATAACGGTCTCTCCGATCTTGACAGGTGCGGCATTTTCCTTCTCGGAACCGTTGTTCTGAATCAGTTTGACTTTACGGCTCTTGCCGTCAAGATACCACACCGACATATACTCGCGCGACAACCCGTCGACGAGCATCATCCTCATTTCCCTCTCGGCGTTCATCTTCATCTGAAGACGGAACTGACCGTCGAAGTTCTCGAATCCGTAAACTATCTTTTGCCCGTCCTCGATCGTAACGATCTTCAGACGGTAGTACAGTATCTTATCTTCGTGGATAGCTCTGTACGTGTAGAACAGCGGATTCTCGGTCTTAAGCTTTTCCTGTACGAAATCATAATCCCCGTACTTTAGCAGGCCTTCCGCATCCTCCCTGTAGACTGTGTCACTGACGTACATTCCGAGAAGTTCGGTCATATCCCGACCTTCCGCTATTGCCTTCTCGTATCTTTGTGAATAATCGTCAAGCCGTATCGGGTACACCTTGCGGTCCTTTGCGTCCACATACACTATGGACGTGTAGCTTTCCGCTATCGCACAGAACGATTCATACAGGATCCTTGATTCGTTAATGTCTACCATAGTCTTATCTTACCGTAAATCCCCCAAACTGAAGATATCCGTCACCGTTAAACGTAAAGTACAGGCTGTTAACGCCGTCGGGTATCTCAACCTCGCCTTCGGTATCATGCCATACATTGGCATACGAAATCGGAAAACTTCCAAGGCACTCTCCGTCCCATTTCGTGCGGACTTCAAGCCGGCCGTTCGCATATCCTTTTGTCCTGACCGATACCACTTTCGTATTCCTGCAGTCAAAATACTTGAATCCCGCCCTCGCGGTGTTTCTCATATTGCAGACATATCCGTTGACCTCATCCCCGTCACGGCCTTCCTGCGTGATCTTCGGGAACCTGTCGTCCATCCATCCCGACCACGGAACTTCCAGCTTCTCCTCGTCGGTGAACAGATTGCATGCAAGATATGCCGGATAAAATCCCTTCTCCGTAAACGGTGTTCCACCGCACGATGTTATCTCGGCCTGAGCGAATCCGGTTTCACCCGACGGAACAAGCTTCTCGAAACAGCCCTGGCGGCTGTAATTGGTTCCGTTGGTATGTCTGTGATAAAAGATATACCACTGACCCGCTATCTCGATCATGCTGCCGTGATTGTTCGCACAGTAACATCCGGGCATATCGGCTCTTTTGTACGTGTCTATCCCTATATCGCCGTTATCGACAAGAACTCCCCTGTACGTAAAATCGCCGTCGGGGCGCTTACTCGTCGCATAGCACAGTTCCCTGCAGACCTGGGACGAATATATAAAATAGTATAATCCATCTTTTTTTCTTATGGAAGGTGCTTCAAAGAAAGCGTGATTCTCGTACTGCGTCCCGATGCTGTTATGAGTTGCCGGAACGATGAATACGGGATCCTTTTTGACCGTCACCATGTCGGGACCGAGTACGGTACACATCGCACCGTGTCTGGACTTATCCGGGATTGCGCAGAATCCGGTGTACATGTATGTCACGTCGCCTTCCGTGATCACTCCGGGATCGAACTGAGGCTCGTCGCCTTCCCTCTCTCCGAGTCTCGTTCCGTCCTCATAGTGAACGTAGCCGTAGAACTCGTATTTCCCGGCGGGTGTATCGCAGACCGCTACGGATACCACACCCCAGTTTGACAGAACATAGTAAAGATAATATCTTCCGTCCGGGCCCAATGTAACGTCAGGCGCATAGAGATTTCCCTGCAAGTCGCCGTTGGCGGGATCATCCGATTTCTTATAGATCACTCCCTCGTATTTCCAATTGCCCAGATCGTTAATATCGCATGACCAGCAAACATAATCACCCATGCAGTACACATCACCGTTGAACTTGTCATGTGATCCGTAAACATACAGGCGCTTTCCGAACACATACGGTTCTCCGTCGGGAATATATTCCCACGACGGAAGATAAGGGTTGGTGATCTGTTTTAAAACGTCCATAAGCTGTCTCCTTTAAGCAAACAGTTGAAGTAGCGGTCCCAGTCCGAACATAACGAACAACAAAAAGCACACTCCGATAACGAGCGGAACGCTCAACCATCCACGTCCGGGATGCTTTCTTGTGAACACTCCGATAAACTCATCGAAATTGTCCTCGTGTTTTGCGACAAACACAACACAGGGTATAGCGATCGCAGTACATACTATCGCCATTACAAGAGTTATCCCGATCATAACGTATATCATGTCACTTTCTCTTGCGGCCTCGGCAGCGGCAACGAAATCAACCTCCGTCCCCAGAGCCTCTCTTGCCTTATCTGCGGCGATCAGCATCAGTAGGTTCATGGCATTGATGCCGATATGTATTATCATCGAAGGATAAACGCTTCCCGCAGCCTTATTCACAAGAGCGAATACAAAACCGAGTACGAACGTATAAAACGCCTGGTTGATGTTCATATGCATAATGGCAAAAAGCGCTGCCGATATGAATCCTGCGCGAAGCGGACCCGCTATTATTTCATAGCGTCTTGCAAAGACCGCTCTGAACAAAAACTCCTCGCAAAAAGGCCCGTAAAGCGAACCGAGTATCAGTAATCCCAAACTCGTTCCGCTCAGAAGCTGGTCCGACATCTGCACCATCGTGTTACTCACAAACAGTTGCGAGAGCGTATTAAGAAAAGATGCGATCGGCATTACCAGAAACGTCAGAAGGATACACATAAAAAACGTTCCGGTCTTTATCCGCCTAAAACCCAGATCTTCCCGAAATCCGAGCTTTTTGATCAGGATATAAATCATTGCAGGGACAAGTATCGTAAGTTCCGAGAAAACGAGAAGAACCTCAACCGGAGGCTCTATCCCCTTCTGTCCCAAGATTTCAACCGCGATCATCAGGAATACATGAACGGCTAACGATATCAAAAACAGCCATCCGAGTCCTCGCGATTCGCGTCTGTTATCGTCTTGCAGCAACTACTTCCACCTCTATGAGGACATCCTTCGGAAGTCTTGCAACCTCGACGCAGCTTCTTGCGGGATAGTCTTTTGTAAAGAATGTTGCATAGATTTCGTTGACCTTGGCAAAATCACCCATGTCCTTTATGAAAACGGATGTCTTGACAACATCGTCCAGTGTAAGGCCCGCTGCCTCAATGAGATTCTTCACGTTGGTAAGTGCCTGCTTTGCCTGGGCTTCTATCCCTTCGGGAATGTTACCGGTTGCGGGATCGATCGGGATCTGTCCCGATGCGTATATGAATCCGCCGGCCTCCACAGCCTGAGAATACGGCCCTATCGCCGCGGGTGCCTTATCCGTTGATATTATCTTCTTGCTCATATTATCCTCCCTGAACGCTTATCATGCCCCCGCCTTGAACGATATGATCCACGGCGCAGGCTGTACATCTACGTTATGTCTGCTCGTTACCTTCGATACACTTACCTGGATGATCTCGGGATCCGACAGACAGAATTTCTTGCATTTTTCTATCATGGATGCGGCAACGACAAAATCAAGCGTGTACACCACGAATTCCATGTTCGGATTCAGCTTGAGAAGGCATTCGATCTCCTGTTCCATCGAAGCGCTCGCAACGAGCATCGTAACATCGGGGACCGGAAGACCTTTCATCGTTTCATCATCGATATGATCTATTATCGTAACATTATTGAGGCCGAACAGTTCGACGTTCTCTTCAAGTGCGCTCCTGTCGTTTCCGTTGTATTCGACCGCGATTATCGTTCCCTCACCGTTAAGTATCCCGGCTTCCACGACTATCGACTCCGCCGATATCGCGCATATATTCTTGCCTTCCTCGATCTGCATCTTCGACAGGATTATCGCGCGGATCTCGCTGCCCACGTACTTGACACTTCCCTTGGCAAGAGTCTTGTTGTCAATGCCGAATCTCATAGTGGCTCTTGCGTTTGGATTGAGGATGATCATTCCTGCGGACGCGTTTATGCCCCTGTCTATCATCTGACTGACGCTGTCTTCCTTAATGGGTCCCTTGGGTTCGCTTCCCTCATTGTATATGACCTTGCAGTCTCCGAGTCCGGCATTGTACATCCTGTAAAAAATATCGGGATGACCCGCCTCGGTGAATACGAGAACACACCTGTGTGCCTCACACGTCGGGATCAGGTTTTTGTTCTTCCTTGTGATATCGAGTATCTTCACATGCTCCAGATCGATATCGGTATGATCGCTGAAATACTGAAGCCACGAAATGATATGCTTGTTGTTGAACAATGCGTTATCCATGATTTTCCCTCCTTACCTGGACGTCAGGACTCCGTCTGCTTCGCAGCCACCTCACGTCATCACCTGTTGCAACGATACAGAAGATCTTCCCATCTCCTGTCAACTTCCGCCTGGAACTGTTCGATCAGATCCTCATTACCCGGCTTGAACAGATGCGCAAATCTTCCCTGCTCGCGTAAGAAATCCTCTATCGGCAGTTTCTTCTTCGGCTCGTATGACAGTCTCCAGTTGCCGTGATCGACTTCAAACAGCGGCCAATAGCATGTATCTATCGCAAGACGGCATATCTTCATCACTTCGCTCGTCTCGTATCTCCATCCTCTGGGACACGGTG
>JAEEJD010000029.1 GCA_016281675.1 Lachnospiraceae bacterium | reverse complement strand
AGGGTTCGGGAAATCCGATACATACTTTGCAACCTTACCCTTCTTGATACCGTCTATGACTGCCTGCTCATCGCAAAGAAGATCCCTTGCGAAGTTAAGAATCACAACACCGTCCTTCATTTTATCGACGGCTTCGGCATTGATCGTATTTCTTGTAGAATCCATGAGAGGAACATGGATCGTGATTATATCGCAGTTTGCATAGATATCATCAACAGAGAGCACATGCTTTATGTCTCTTGAAAGATTCCATGCCGCATCAACCGAAATATAAGGATCGTATCCGTAAACTTCCATTCCGAGATGCTTTGCGGCATTTGCAACTCTCACACCGATAGCTCCGAGACCGATGATACCGAGCTTCTTATCCATGATCTCGTTACCGGCGAAGTTCTTCTTCTCTTTCTCTGCGAGCTTTGCGATATCCGGATTATCCTTGTTATCATGAACCCAGTTTATACCGCCTACTATATCACGGCATGCGAGAAACATTCCCGCGAACACAAGCTCTTTTACTCCGTTGGCGTTTGCGCCGGGTGTGTTGAATACAACGATACCTTTCTCGGCACATTTATCAAGCGGAATGTTGTTGACTCCGGCACCTGCTCTTGCCACGCACAGAAGCTTATCGGGAAGCTCCATCTCGTGCATTGATGCGGAACGAACAAGCACACCGTCGGCATCCTTAATATCATCAACTTTTGCAAAATCGGAGCCGAATCCGTCGAGTCCGACCTGAGCAATGGGATTTAAACACGTATAGCGAAACATCATGCATTCTCCTTTTCAAACTTCTCCATGAAAGCAACAAGCTTTTCAACGCCTTCTATCGGCATCGCATTGTACATGCTCGCTCTCATTCCGCCTACCGTCTTGTGACCCTTAAGGTTAACGAATCCGGCATCGGTCGCTTCTTTGATGAACTTTGCATCAAGATCGGCATCACCCGTAACAAAAGGTGCGTTCATCAGAGATCTGTCCTTGGGAACTACAGTACCTTTGAACATTTTTGACGAATCGAGATAATCATAGAACACTTTAGCCTTCTTCTCGTTACGCTCTTTCATAACTTCAAGGCCGCCCATCTTCTTGATCCACTTGAACACCTTACCGCAGATGTAGATCGTGTAGCACGGAGGTGTGTTGTAAAGCGAAAGTGCATCGGCCTGAGTCTTCCACTTAAGGAGAGTCGGAGTTCCGGGAAGAACATCATCCGTTATAAGATCTTCTCTGATGACTGCGATAACACAGCCGGCAGGACCTACGTTCTTCTGAACGCCGCCGTAAACAACACCGTACTTTGTTACGTCCATGGGTTCTGACAGGAAACATGAACTTACATCGGCAACAAGCGTCTTACCCTTCGTATTGGGAAGCTCCTTGTACTTTGTTCCGTATATCGTATTGTTTTCACAAATGTAAACATAATCCATATCGTCAGTGATCGGAAGATCGCTGCAATCGGGAATATATGAAAAAGTCTTGTCCGCGGAAGAAGCAAGCTCAACCGCCTCACCGTAAAGCTTTGCCTCAGCGAATGCCTTCTTGGCCCACTGTCCCGTGATGATATATCCGGCCTTCTTGTTCTTCATAAGGTTCATCGGAACTTCCGCAAAGAACTGCGAAGCACCTCCTTGAAGGAACAGTACCTTGTAATTGTCGGGAATACCGAGAACATCTCTGAAATCCGCCTCGGCCTCTTTGATGATCCCGTCGAACACTTTCGATCGATGGCTCATCTCCATAACCGACTGGCCGCTTCCTTTGTAATTGAGCATCTCATCTGCAGCTTCTTTGAGGACTTCCTCGGGTAAAACTGCGGGACCTGCCGAAAAGTTATAGACTCTTTCCAACTTAATCTCCTCCTATCAGCCTAAATCATCAGCATCGAACACTTCGGATATCGCAGCACCCGGTGATACCATCGGGAACACTTTATCGTCACTGTCAATGACACATTCTATCATAACGGGGGCTTTCATTTCAATCGCCTTCTTGAGCGCGGGAACGACCTCCTCCTTCTTCGTTACTCTGATGGCTGCACAGCCGAGGCCTTCCGCCACCTTACAGTAATCGACCTTGTCCGTAAGCACGGTATTCGAATACCTCTTTTCGTAGAACAGGGTCTGCCACTGTCTTACCATTCCGAGAACCGAATTGTTTATGACGATCTGGATTATCGGAATATTGAATCTGCTTGCCGTTGCAAGTTCGTTCATGTTCATTCTGAAGCAGCCGTCACCGCCTATATTGCAGACGATCTTGTCGGGACGTCCGACTTTTGCGCCGATACATGCACCAAGTCCGTAACCCATCGTTCCGAGTCCACCCGAAGACAGGAAAGTTCTGGGTTCCTTGTACCTGTAGTACTGTGCCGCCCACATCTGGTGCTGTCCGACATCGGTAGTGATTATAGCCTCACCTTTCGTTACCTCATATAATTTTTCAAGAACGTACGGACATGTCAGACGGCTTGTATCGTATTTCAAAGGATATTTTTCCTTGAGTTCTTCGATATGCTTTGTCCATTCGGGATGCGAATGTTTTTCCAGTTTCGAATTGAGTACGGAAAGAACCTCCTTGACGTCACCTATAACACTTGCTGTTGTCTTGATGTTCTTGTTGATCTCTGCCGGATCTATATCAATATGAAGAACCTTTGCCTTTGATGCGAACTTGCCCGCGTTACCTATGACACGATCGGAGAATCTTGCACCAATCGCAACAAGAAGGTCGCATTCGCTCACGCCGAGGTTTGATGCTTTTGTTCCGTGCATACCGATCATTCCTGTATACAGCGGATCGTTTCCGTCAAATCCTCCTTTGCCCATGAGCGTATCGCAAACGGGGGCATCGATCTTATGTGCAAATTCGGCGAGCTCTTTTGATGCACCGGAGATTACCACTCCTCCGCCTGCATATATATAAGGCTTCTTGGCCTTTTCAATAAGTTTGACCGCGGTCTCGATATCCTTATCGGTATATCTTTTGGGAACTTCGATCACTACAGGTTCTTTCTTCTTCGTAAACTTACACTTTGCAGCGGTAACATCCTTCGTTATATCAACAAGTACGGGACCGGGACGTCCGGATCTTGCGATCGCAAATGCCTTGCGGATCGTATCCGCGAGAACGTTCACATCCTTTACGATATAACCGTGCTTTGTAATAGGCATCGTAACACCGGCAATATCAACTTCCTGGAAAGTATCTTTGCCAAGAAGCGGCAGATTGACATTTGCGGTTATAGCGACAAGCGGTACCGAATCCATGTACGCCGTTGCGATACCCGTTACCAGATTCGTGGCTCCGGGGCCGCTTGTAGCCATACATACTCCGACCTTACCCGTTGCTCTTGCATATCCGTCCGCAGCATGTGCCGCACCCTGCTCATGGCTCGTCAATACGTGCCTGATCTTGTCACTGTATTTGTAAAGCTCATCATAGATATTGAGGATCGTACCTCCCGGATACCCGAAAACGGTATCCACTCCCTGCTCAAGGAGACACTCCATTACAATCTGTGAACCGGTTAATTCCATAATCTACTCCTTCATCACCTATTATTGAAAATCCGTACGAAGTACCGCGCCCTTGTCACCGCTTGTGACAAGTTTCTCATATCTTGCAAGATAACCGCTCGTTACCTTAGGCTCACGCGGCTGCCATTTTTTACGGCGCTCCTGCATTTCTTCATCAGACACCTTGACGTTAAGCGATACGTTCGGAATATCAACACAAATGATATCACCTTCTTCGATAAGTGCAATAGGACCTCCTACCGCAGCCTCGGGAGATACATGCCCTATCGATGCTCCCCGGCTCGCGCCGGAAAATCTTCCGTCGGTGATAAGAGCCACGCTCTCACCAAGTCCCATTCCCGCTATCGCTGATGTGGGATTGAGCATCTCTCTCATTCCGGGACCGCCCTTCGGGCCTTCGTATCTGATAACCACAACATCTCCCGCAACGATCTTCCCGCCCTTGATCGCGGAGATCGCATCTTCCTCACAGTCAAATACACGTGCGGGACCCTCATGTTTAAGCATTGAATCCGCGACTGCGGATCTCTTTACAACCGAACCGTCGGGAGCGATGTTACCCGTAAGAACGGCAAGTCCTCCGGTCTTGGAATACGGATTGTCCATTGTCCTGATGACTTCGGGATTCTTATTGACACATCCGCTTACATTCTCTCCGAGTGTCTTACCCGTAACAGTCATACAATTCGTATTGAGAAGTCCGGCATCGGCTAGCTGTTTCATTACCGCATGAACACCGCCGGCCTCATTAAGATCTTCCATATATGTAGGACCTGCGGGAGCAAGATGGCAGAGGTTCGGAGTCTTCTCCGATATCTCGTTTGCCATTGTTATATCAAAATCAAATCCGATCTCATGTGCGATAGCGGGGATATGAAGCATCGAATTTGTTGAACATCCGAGTGCCATATCGACCGTAAGTGCGTTTATGATAGATTCCTTCGTTATGATGTCTCTGGGACAGATATTCTTTCTATAGAGTTCCATGACTGCCATACCGGCATGCTTTGCAAGAGCCAGTCTTTCGGAATAAACCGCAGGGATCGTTCCGTTTCCGGCAAGTCCCATTCCGAGAGCTTCGGTCAGACAGTTCATCGAGTTGGCGGTATACATACCCGAACATGAACCGCATGTCGGGCAAACCTTCCTCTCAAATTCGCAAACATCCTCATCCGTCATCTTTCCGGCAGCCTGAGCTCCGACGGCTTCGAACATTGATGAAAGGCTCCTCTTCTTACCCATAACATGACCTGCGAGCATCGGGCCTCCCGAAACGAAAACGGTGGGAACGTTTATCCTTGCCGCAGCCATAAGAAGTCCGGGAACGTTCTTATCGCAGTTGGGTACCATGACAAGTGCATCGAACTGATGGGCAATCGCCATACATTCGGTCGAGTCAGCTATAAGATCACGGGTCACAAGAGAATATTTCATTCCGATATGTCCCATGGCGATACCGTCACATACAGCTATCGCAGGAAATACCACAGGTGTTCCTCCGGCCATCGCGACACCCATCTTGACGGCATTAACTATCTTATCGATATTCATATGTCCCGGTACTATCTCGTTATACGAACTGACAATACCTACAAGGGGACGATCCATTTCCTCTTCGGTAAATCCGAGTGCATGGAACAAAGATCTGTGTGGTGCCTGTGCACTACCCTTTTTTACAGCGTCACTGCGCATATGATTTTCCCTCCTGTTAAAACAAAGGATGCCCCTGCGGACATCCTTCAAATGCGTTCAATGATATAAAGATCATTCTCCGGCCGCAGCGTCCTCAGGTTTCTCAACCTGCGTAATGGCAGTTTTCTGCATCGGTATTCGGCAGTTCTTGTTGTTTCCGAACTCGACAATAACGGTGTCGTCCGTAACATCAATGACAACTCCGTAAAATCCGCTCGTTGTGAGCACCGAATCACCTGCAGCCATGGTGGAAAGAAGCGCTTCCATTCTCTTCTGTTCCTTCTTCTGCGGTTTGATCATAAGGAAATAGATCGCAATACCGAATATCGCGATATAACCTACCATCATAAGAATGCTTCCGTATCCGCCGCCTGCGGCAGCGTCGCTAAGTAAGATCGAATTCATCTATCTTCCTCCGTAATTCAATGGATATGTGCTTTTCCTATCATACACAACTGACACGTATGTTTCAAGGAAAAAATGATGCTATTGTAAGACCGATTCCGTTTTGCGTTTTTTGTACTCTTGAAAACACCCGTTATCAAGGGCATTTCGTATCTCTTCCATCATCTTGTTGTAGAAATACAGATTATGCATGACGCACAATCTCATTCCGAGCATCTCTTTGGCCTTCAGCAGATGCCTGATGTATGCCCTCGAATACTTTCTGCATGCAGGGCACTGACATCCCTCCTCTATCGGTCTGTCATCCAGCTCATATTGAGCGTTCATAAGCCTGACGGTTCCGTTGTTCGTGTACAGATGACCGTGCCGTCCGTTTCTTGACGGGTATACACAGTCAAAGAAATCAACGCCTCTTTCGACCCCTTCGAGGATATCCTTCGGGGTTCCGACTCCCATCAGATAAGTTGGTTTGTCCTTGGGAAGGTGCGGAACGACTTCGTCGAGAATGTTATACATCACTTCGTTCGGCTCTCCGACGGCAAGTCCTCCTATCGAGTATCCCGGAAGGTCGAGTTCCGAGATCCGCTTTGCGTGTTCGATCCTGATATCCGGGAATATCGCGCCCTGGTTGATACCGAACAGCATCTGTTCTTTATTGATGGTGTCGGGAAGAGCGTTAAGCCGTGCCATCTCATCCTTGCACCTTACGAGCCAGCGGGTTGTTCTGTCCACCGAATCCTGTACATATGACCGATCCGCAAGAGACGACGGACATTCGTCAAACGCCATCGCGATCGTACTTGCAAGATTTGACTGTATCTGCATGGACTGTTCGGGTCCCATGAATATCTTGCGCCCGTCAACATGCGAATTAAAATATACGCCTTCCTCCTTGATCTTTCGGAGAGAAGCAAGTGAAAATACCTGAAATCCGCCGGAATCGGTAAGTATCGGTCTGTCCCAGACCATAAAGGAATGAAGTCCTCCGAGCTTTTTGACGATCTCGTCTCCCGGACGCACATGAAGATGATATGTATTGGAAAGTTGTATCTGACATCCGAGTTCTTTGAGATCCTCGGTCGAAACCGCACCTTTTATTGCTGCCGCGGTACCCACATTCATAAAAACAGGAGTCTGCACGGTCCCGTGAACCGTACAAAACTCCGCTCTTTTTGCTCTTCCTTCGGTCTTTAAGATCCTGTACATCAAAGATCGCCCTTTAAATATTCTTCAAGGCATACACCGCGCTCTTCAATGTCTTTTGCATACTCGCGTCCGACATATCTGAAATGCCACGGCTCATATACGATGCCGGTTATCTCTTCCTTGCCCTTCGGATAACGTAATATAAATCCGTAATCCGCTGCGTTTTCCGCGAGCCACTTTCCTGCCTTTGTTTCACCGAATCCGTCATCCATCTTCGTGTAACTTCCGGTCAGGATATCAAGTGCCAGTCCGAGATGATGTTCACTCGTACCGGGGACGGTAACGTTCATCGAACCGACCTTGTACGCTTCGAGATATGACATCCCCTCACCCATGAGCTTATTGATCTTGTTGTTGAAAAGACTCTTCTGTCTGTCATAGGATCTGTATGCACTGCATATCATAAGATTGACGCCGTCCGATGACGCCGCATCCATCATTTCGTATATATCGTCTATGATCCTTGCGTCAGCCTGCATGGAATCACTGATCCCCGAAAGCTTAACCGTAAAATCATCGGGTACGGGATTTTGCTTGTTGACGAGTATCAATCTCCAGTCATCGGGATCGATAACGGGTCCGTCGGGTGTTTCTTCTTCCTCGGCGACAGATTCCGTCATCTCTTCCTGTGTTTCAACAGGAGTCTCGTCGGTATAGACTTCCTCTTCATCGGTATCATTGCCGTTTGAGATCCCGTTCTTCTTAAGGTTATCGAGATACTCTTTTATCCCTTCTTTGTCGGCTGCCTTTTCGGATCCCTGAAGAAAATCATCCGCCGTCATGTAATCGTCAGTTCCCGTAGACGCAATGTATCTGATGTTTACAGCCTTCCTGTTATCGTCGGCTGCATGCGTGTCCCTTGTCTGACACACAAGCACACCACCTGCAAGGCAGGCCAGATAAACCGCAAATATGAACTTGTCGATGTAGTAAGTTAACGGTTTCATAATTTCTTGGTGATTATACAGTTTCCGCTCGGCACCTTAATGAAAGGTCCGTTCATTACAATTATATTGCTCTTCATATCAAGATTGAAAAAGCTCATCGTGTTTGACTCATGATTAAGGCTCACGATATGCTTGGAATCAGGGAAGAATGCGATATCCTTCGGATAATCTCCCGATACCGGAAGCATCAGTCTCGTCTCAAGAAGACCTGTCTTCTCATCAACCTTATATATGCTCACGCTGTTGCTTCCCGCAACCGAAGCCATCAGAAGCTTATGATCCGCCGAAAACTTCATAGCACACGTGATCCTTCCCGATGACGCATAATCCTCATTTACCGTCGAAACCGATCCGATCTTCTCGAAATCGGGTACACCGTTTTTAACTTCATACGAGTATATGTCTATCTTGTTCGCCATCTCATGTGAGACATATGCGAACTTTCCGCTTTTATGGAACTTGATATACCTGGGGCCGCTGTCCTGATCGCAGTGGATCATGTCGCGGAACTTAAGTTTGCCCGTCGTCGAATCGAATTCAAAGATCTTAACCTGATCCATACCGATGTCGCACACACACAGGAACTTGTTATCACGCGTCATCTTTGTACACGTAACGTGCGGAAGGAAAGACCTTTCGATTATGCTTCCGAGACCTGCGGAGAATATCTCATCCGTGATCTCTCCGACGGAACCGTCCGAATTGATACGAAGCACGGTTACCTTTGCGTCATGATATCCCGCAACGAACAGGTACTTGTCCTCGTAATCGGTGGAAAGATAACATCCTCTCATTCCGTTTATTGAAGCCGTACCCATGTTCTCAAGTCTTCCGTCGGCTTTGATCTTAAAACTTTCCACCCCGAAATCGGTAATGGCATACAGGTATTTTCCGTTATGTGAAATTGAAATATAGGAAGAATTGGTTATCTCGACTTCGTCTTTTTCCGTAAACCTTCCGTTTTTGTTATCCACATCATAAATATGAATACCCAGTTTCGCGTTGCGCGTATAAGTGGAAACATATGCGACGTATTTGTCGATTTTTTCTTTCGTTTTTGCGCTTTCTGCCATATCCGACCTCGATTCATGCGATAGATTCGCATACACAGTTATTCTCACGCGCGAGACAATCCTTGTCAACCACAACATATTGTGTTGCGAACCGCTTGTGTGCGTACAAAAAAACTCTTTATATGATGTGATTTTTACTGTATAATTCATGAGATTGCATATTCACGCGGAGGTCTTTTTATTGAGCAAAAAGCTTATCGAACTTAATAATATAAGTAAGTCGTTTGGCAACACACTTGTTCTCGATGAACTCGATCTTTATATCAGAGAGAACGAATTCGTCACTCTCCTCGGCCCTTCCGGCTGCGGCAAGACAACAACCCTTCGAATCATCGGCGGTTTTGAAACTCCCGATATAGGAAAGGTGTATTTCGACGGCTCCGATATAACGATGCTCCCTCCGAACAAACGTCAGGTCAATACGGTATTTCAGAAATACGCTCTTTTTTCGCATATGACGATAGCCGAGAACATCGCATTCGGCCTTCGCATCAAGAAGAAATCCGACAGTTACATTAAGGATAAGATCAAATACGCTCTCGATCTCGTAAACCTTTCCGGATACGAGAACCGCATGCCGGATTCACTCTCGGGCGGTCAGCAGCAGCGTATCGCCATAGCAAGAGCTATAGTAAACGAACCAAAGGTTCTTCTTCTTGATGAGCCTCTCGGTGCACTCGATCTGAAGCTTCGTCAGGAGATGCAGTACGAACTTATCCGTCTTAAGAACGAACTCGGTATTACCTT
>JAEEJD010000028.1 GCA_016281675.1 Lachnospiraceae bacterium | reverse complement strand
TGATTTTAAGGCCAGACACGGACTCAAGCCGTGCGCGTATCAGACGGTGTGGAATGTTAGATATGCACCTTATAAGGACGCTCGCGTATTAGATTCGCCTGCAGCGAAGAACGCTCGCGGTGCAGGAAGGGATCTTCCCGGCTCCGACGGGGCCCTCCTTCCTACATTGGATATGTGTCTGTTCCAGAGAAGTTCCGATTACCTGACCGCCGGCTGTATCAACCAGCTTCAGTACACGGCGTTTCTGATCGCGATCGCAAACCATCTCGGCTACGTTCCGGGAAGGTTTACGTGGTTTGTGGCAAACGTGCAGGTATATGACCGCCACACCGAGCAGGCGAAGGAAATGCTCTCCCGCAAGAGTATTGAATGTTCTCCGATGATCACGCTCCCTGAGCGAAAATCATTCTGGGAACTTGAAGTCGATGATTTTAAGGTTGAGGGATATCCGAGGGAAGAGATCAAGGAGAAGAACCCGCAACTGAAGTTTGATCTGGGGATTTGAATCATGAAATGTATAGCAGCGGTAGATAAGAATTGGGCGATCGGTTTCAAGGGAAAGCTTCTTGTATCGATCCCGAACGATCAGAAGATGTTCCGAAACGAGACGACCGGAAAGGTCATAGTTCTCGGGCGCAAGACGCTTGAGACGTTTCCGAACGGACTTCCGTTAAAGAACAGGACAAACATAATCCTCACGCATGATAAGGATTATAAAGCGGGTGATGCCATCATAGCTCACAGCGAAGAAGAACTTTTTGACCTGTTGAAAGACTATGATTCTGACGATATATATATAATAGGCGGTGAAAGCGTCTATAAACGCTTTGTTCCGTACTGCGACACAGCGATCATCACGAAGATAGATCAGGCTTACGAGTCTGACGCTTTCTTCCCGGATCTCGATAAGGACGATGACTGGACAATGGTCGCGGAATCGGAGGAGTTCACGTATTTTTCCGTGGAATATACGTTCAGGGAATATAAGAATAAAAACGTCAGGGGAAGATGATGAAGGGAAAGCTCGGAATCTTAAAAAGGATAATGCTGATCGTTCTGGTCACCGCACTTATCGTACCGGTAATGCCATCACAGGTTCATGCCGAGATATTCTACCTGCAGGGCGGCAGAAGGCTTGATACGGATTTTTATGCGAATTACTATCCGGATCTTAAGGCCAGGTACGGGTACAACGCACACAAACTGCTCGATCACTACATCAATTACGGCATATTCGAGAGACGTATCCCGTCCATGTATTATCTTAATAACATGGATGCTCTTGCGATAGGTGATTTTGTGCCGAAGGCTATTCTGTATCAGAGAAAGAGCCTCAGAAAGGGATGTAATGAGGCGCAGTTCTATAACGCATATGACGAGGCATACCATAAAGTCTGCAAGCCTGCCAAACAGGCCGCTCCGCTTAACATGTACGCTCAGCTCGGTATCGTTGCCCAGAAACTGTATGACAGGGTAAATACCTATCCCGGAGTCAAATACAAAACGAAGGGTGAGCATTATAACGATCCGTGCGGGGTGTTCGGAAACATGGATAAAGATGCAAACGGTTACAGGATACCTTACGGAGCCGATTGCGCCGGTGCCACACGTGCGGTGGGACTGTGTCTTAACATTTTGTGCATTCCTTATGAACACGTTAACGAGAATAAGTGGAAACAGCAGTGGGCCCGAATCAATATAAACGGCAAATACTATGTTATAGATCCGTATGTTTCACCGTATGTAATGGAGGAGACGTATTACGTACGTCTGTACCCTCCGTATATGCTTTGAATGGGAAAAGGAGGAACTGATGGAAAGAGAAAGATCACAAGAGGCATATGTTAACAAGAACGCATTGATCCTGTTCACGGTGTTGACGGGAATCATCAGTGTTGCCTACATCGTTCAGTTTGCAAAAGGCGAAGCCGGGTGGGGACTGTTCCTGCCGATCGAAATCTTTGACCTGCTTCCGATGATACTGGGATGGGCAGTTTACAAAGCCAACAATGACTCGCCGCTGATCAAGCATATAATCGCGGTAGGTTACGGAGTGTTCTATCTGATCCTGTGTATGATCTCAACAAACACGGTACTTGTTTTCGTATATGCGCTTCCGACCGTTATCATGGTTTCGATGTTCAATGACTTCAGACTGTCCGTAACAAGCGGTGTGGGAGTTTCGATCATTGCGATCATACATGCGATCAAGTATGCCGGCTTCAGAAACTGGGAGGGCGGAGCCGTTGCCGATCTTGAGATCGAGGTCCTCATAATGATAATCTGCTCGGTATTCTCCATCGTTGTAAATAAGGTCATAACAACGATCAATAACGAGAGAATGAGTGAGATACATGCTGCCGGCGACAAGACGACACATATGCTTGACGAGATAATGGAAGTATCGGGAGGCATCATTGATGATGTTGCGGCGGTTTCCGATAAGATGACAAATCTTGCCGCATCGAGCGAGGAAACGCTTGCGGCGATGCAGGAGATTCAGACCGGAACGGGAGAGACGGCGGAATCGATTCAGAATCAGCTGTACAAGACCGAGGAAATACAGAATCAGATCGATCAGGTTACGGAAGCAGCCGGTAACATCAGCGAGAATGTCACCTTTACGGATGAGGCATGCCGTGAAGGTCGGGAGAATATCGGCAAGCTCATGAAACAGGTTCAGGTGTCCGAAACGGCCGGAACGGAAGTTATGAAGGAAGTCGATCAGCTCAAGGACGCTACGACAAAGATGCAGTCGATAGTCGAACTTATCCAGAGTGTTGCTTCACAGACGAGCCTTCTTGCGCTTAACGCATCGATAGAGGCGGCACGTGCGGGTGAAGCCGGAAGAGGATTTGCGGTTGTCGCTACGGAGATCTCGAACCTGGCCGGACAGACGCAGACTGCTACGGAGAACATCAGCGGACTTATCGCAAACATTTCCGATGAGATGACCGAGGTTGTTACGGCGCTTGATTCGCTCGTTGAAGGTAACAGGGTTCAGAACGAATCGGCACACATCACCCAGGGAAGCTTTGAGAAGATAGTCGACAGTATCTCCGCAATCCGAGACAATTCGGCAAATCTTTCCGGTATCGTCGGCAATCTCGCAAGTGCCAATCAGGAGATCGTTGAGAGCATTCAGACCATATCAGCTATCACCGAAGAGGTATCCGCTCATTCAAACGGAACATGCCAGACTACAGAGCATAACGAGAGAGTTGTCGAAGAAGTTCTTACCGTTGTAGACGGAATGACAAAGAAGGCCGAACAACTTAAGGCACTTCGGTAACTGAATGTAAATCACAGAAAGCTTTTCGGAAAACACGCCGTCATCATTACCCGGCGTGTTTTTTTGTGTTTTAGCGGGCTGATGTGGTAGAATCATCGTGTAACGGATAAACATAAGGAGAACTTGCCATGAGACTCGGAAAAACAGAAATAAGAACTCCGCAAAATGCGTTCGGGGCACTTCCGATCCAGAGGATCTCGGACGATGATGCCGTAAAGATACTGCGCAGAGCATTTGAAGGCGGTATGACGTATTTTGATACCGCAAGAGCGTACAGCGACAGTGAACACAAGCTCGGACTCGCGTTTGAGGGCATGCGGGATAAGATATTCATCGCGACAAAGACCGGTGCACAAAATGCGGAAGGATTTTGGAAGGATCTTGAGACCACGCTTCGGGAACTTAAAACGGATCATGTTGATGTTTACCAGTTCCATAATCCTGCGTTTTGCCCGAGACCGGGGGACGACAGCGGTCTGTACGATGCGATCGTAAAAGCAAAAGATCAGGGTAAAGTGCTTCATATAGGCATCACGAACCACAGGCTCTCGGTAGCAAAGGAAGCGATAGAAAGCGGGCTTTACGAGCTTCTTCAGTTCCCTTTCTCATATCTTTCGGGTCAAAAGGAACTCGAGATAGTTAACATGTGCAAAGATGCCGATGTTGGATTTGTTGCCATGAAATCTCTTGCCGGCGGACTTATAACGGATTCGGAGGCGGCATTTGCGTTCGCCGCTCAGTACGGAAACGTTCTCCCGATATGGGGAATACAAAGGGAATCCGAGCTTGACGAATGGTTATCATATATGGACAGACAGCCTGTTATGAATGACAGGATAAAGGCTGTTATCGATTCGGACAGGAAAGAAATGGCCGGAGAATTTTGCAGGGGATGCGGATACTGCATGCCATGTCCGGTGGGTATTGAGATCAATAACTGTGCGCGGATGTCGCTCCTGTTAAGACGCGCACCGTCAGCCGCCTGGCTTGATGATACGTGGCAGGCCAATATGTCGAAGATAGATGATTGCCTTCACTGTAATGCGTGCAAGAGCAAGTGCCCTTACGGGCTTGATACGCCGGCTCTTCTTAAGAGGAATCTCGACGATTACAAGAATGTTCTTGAGGGCAAGGTAAGCGTCTCTTGACAAGCGGGAAAATCAAGCGGATAATTGACAGATAATAAATATAAGAAAGAAGGAGTGGCAAATGGAAAAGAAAAACATTGACTGGGGAAACCTTGGTTTTGCTTACATGCAGACCGATTACCGTTTCGTGTCCAACTTCAAGGACGGAAAGTGGGACGAAGGAGAGCTGAGTACCGACGCCAACATCGTGCTTAATGAGTGCTCCTGCGTACTACAATATGCCCAGACTGTTTTCGAAGGCCTTAAGGCATATACGACCGAGGACGGCAGAACGGTAGTGTTCCGTCCCGATCTTAACGGTGAGAGACTCGAGCAGTCCGCAGCGCGCCTTAAGATGCCGGTATATCCCAAGGAAAAGTTCGTTGAAGCCGTGAAGAAGGTAGTAAAGGCTAACGAAGCTTTCGTACCTCCTTTCGGAAGCGGTGCTTCGCTCTACCTGCGCCCTTATATGTTCGGATCTGATGCCGTTATCGGTGTTAAGCCCGCAACGGAGTATCAGTTCAGAATCCTCTGCACACCTGTCGGACCTTATTTCAAGGGAGGTGTTAAGCCTCTTACGGTACGCATCTGTGATTATGACCGTGCGGCACCGCACGGGACCGGTAACATCAAAGCCGGCCTTAACTACGCAATGAGTCTTTATGCGATCGTTGACGCACATGAAAAAGGATTCGACGAGAATTTCTATCTTGATGCGGCAACACGTACGAAGCTTGAGGAGACGGGCGGAGCAAACATTATATTTATCACGAAGGACGGTAAGCTCGTTACACCGAAGTCCGATTCGATCCTTCCTTCGATCACGAGACGCTCAATCGTTCAGGTCGCAAGAGAGTATCTTGATATGGAAGCCGAAGAGCGCGAGATCCATGTCGATGAGCTTTCCGAGTTCGCTGAGTGCGGCCTTTGCGGAACGGCTGCTGTTATCTCACCTGTCGGCAAGATCGTGGATCACGGCAAGGAGATCTGCCTGCCTGCGGGAATGAGCGATATGGGCCCTGTTACCAAGAAGCTTTACGATACGCTCACAGGAATCCAGATGGGTAGGATCAAAGGACCTGAGAACTGGGTTGTGGAGGTATAACCATGAAAGCTTTCTGGAAAGAGTTTAAGACTTTTATAAGCAGAGGCAGCGTTATGGATATGGCTGTCGGTATCATCATAGGAGGAGCGTTTACCGCAATAGTCAATTCACTTGTAAACGATCTGGTGATGCCGCTCCTGTCGATCCTGACCGGAGGATTTGATTTTACAAAGCTGTCGGTCGTTCTCGGAACAGGTGAAGGTGCTGCAACACTTAATTACGGATTGTTCATATCGGCGGTCATTAATTTCCTTCTGATCGCACTCGTGATCTTCTGCCTGATCAAGTCCATCAACAAGATGAAGGATAAGCTGGTGAAGAAGGAAGAGGACAGTCCGACCACGAAGAAATGTCCGTTCTGTAAGTCGGAGATAGACATAGAGGCAACGAGATGCCCTCACTGCACATC
>JAEEJD010000233.1 GCA_016281675.1 Lachnospiraceae bacterium | reverse complement strand
GGCGGAGCCGTCGGAAAAGGCTGCGATCGAAGGAAAACTTCCCGAAGACGTTTCCGATATCATACCGAGACCCGTTAAACGCGGCGATCTGCAGAGGATCCTGGATTCGTACATCACGGAGAGCGATGAGGATGAAGGCGAGGCGGATGATGATCTCGGCATAATAACTTCGCTGAACAGGGACTGAACATAGTACGAACAATATATAAGAGACTTCCCCGAAACGGAGAAGTCTCTTATCATATGTAACAATATGTTTTCTTATCGCATTACTGCTGATAGTAAGCAAGATTGATCGGTGTGAGTCCGTTTAAGTGTATAACGGTCACATCCATCATAGGACGGTTCGTCACTCCCGAGTATCCCGAATAGAATCCGTATATGTAACCGGCCTTTCCGAGGAACGCATTTTTGAATATCTCATACTTATTCTTGGCGATGTCCGCTCTCATGTACCACTGATATCCGTCACAGTCGTTGACCATTATCGCAACACCGTAGAAAATATTGTTCTCATATACCTTCTCTATGTCCATGATCGTTCCGAGAAGATAAATGGGACGTCCGCCAAGTCCGTTCTCCGAATTATAGGAATTACATGTTGAAAAATCAGCGTATGTAAATCCGAGATAGTTCGGCTTGTATATAACGTTCGGGATCCTCTCGCCGCGCTTCGGGTTTGTCTTGGATTTAAATCTCCTCTCACGCTGGCTCTGCGTCATAAGGATCGTGTTTCCCTTTTCATCGACCTTCTTCACGCTTCCTCCGCCCGAACTCTTGCTGCTTTTTGAGCTTTTGCTGCTCTTTGATGAAGAATCCGCAGCCTGAGCATCGGAAGAGCTGCTCTCGGAATTGGAATCGCCCGATGTAACTTCGGTCTTATCGGTGGAATTGGTTGTCTCGCTACCGCTTGACTCCGATGCCGTATCATTTGACTTGCTTCTTGCAACGGCGTATACATCCGTTGTCAGTGCGCCGGTAACAAGGGCAAAAGCCACTGCAGCACACATTATGTTCATAAGTAATGATCTTCTCTTCATGATAATCTCTCCCATATTATAATAATGTAAGATTATGTTAATATGTTCAGTTAGAAGCGACTGTAAATTCAATTATATACCTGTTGTGGCATTATTTCAATATGAAGTTATGTCTACCTATTCCCTGAAGATCATCTCATATCGTGGCGAATCTGATGACGATACCGGATCCCATACCGGGAGTTTCTTTCCGTCATATCCCTCCCCGTTCGGGTCGCCGTTCTTGATAAAGTTAGACCAATAGTCGCACATTCTTCTCGCAAGTGCATAATGCATCCCGTTGTACGGTCTCCAGCATTTCTGCAAAGTCTCAAAGAAGAACCACAGATCAAATGAATGGCACGCTCCCGCGCCGTCATCTCCGGGAACGGACGGCTCGAATCTGTACGTAAATACGGGAGATTTCATACCATTTTCCACAAGGCGGGCCGAGGTGCGCCTTACCGTCTCGCACACGATGTTGAACATCTTTGCCCCATCCTTTTCATATATGTCTGCCATCGCCTTGACATCATTATTATCTGCACTTGTGGGAAGGTGGGCCGGAAATTCATCTTTTGTATACCCGGTAAAGATCGGAATATCCGGAAGTTCTCCGCTCACGAGCATCTCATAAGGGTCTTTTTTGATAAACACATTATCGATGCAAGGTACAAACCTCGGATGGTCTTTTGCATACTTTGCATAAGCGTCCCTTATACTGCACGCATCGATCTTCCTGGCCTCATTTACTGACGAACATCCGAGGAATGTTATGAAATCCTCTCCGTTCTTATACACTGTATCTATGTTCTTCGGCTGAATGATGTCGTCTTTTGCGAAAGGATTCCTGATAAGGCCCGACATTATCGAAACTTTTCCGATCATCGAGGCACTCTTCGGATTGGCGAGCTGACTCATGACGCTCGCTCCTCCGGCAGACTGTCCGCCCAGAGTGATATTATCTGGGTCTCCGCCGAAAGCGGCAATGTTCCTGTATACCCATTCGAGTCCCGCCTGTTGGTCAAGAAAACCGAAATTGGTCGGAGATGCGGGGTTCTCTTTCGTAAGCTCAGGGTGAGCCAGGAAACCAAACGCCCCAAGCCGGTATGCAACGGACACTACAACTATTCCGTGGCGTGCGAGACGCTCTCCGTTAAACTCCATTTCAGACGTGTATCCCCACTGAAAAACGCCTCCGTATATCCATACAAGTACCGGTAACTTCTCGGAAGTGCTCTTTGCACCTGTCCAGACATTCAAATACAGGCTGTCTTCGCTTATATCTATATCCGGATCGACATGAAATTCCCTTGCATATAGATCATTGGGATCCGTACTCGGGGCATCCTGCATACATGCCGGAGCAAAACTGTAACACTCCCTTACGCCCTCCCATTTATCGGGCGGCTCGGGAGCACGCCAACGAAGATCACCCACCGGAGGCTTTGCAAACGGTATCCCTTTAAATACGGTAACTCTCGGATCATCCGCGGGAAGACCCTTTACCGTTCCATATTCGGTAACTGCAGTTCTGATCATTTTACCCTCTCCGTTCCGTATTAAATGCAACATTTAATATGAAATCATTATATCACAAAAATTTTTTTTATTTTTTGCGAAACCTTTCCGGACTTTTTGCGTTTCTATAAGTGAAGGCCCAAAAAAGAAGGCCGGAAACAAAAGATCGGATTAACAGAACAAAACAACAAACGGAGGAATCAATTATGAAGAAACAGATCATCTCAGCATTACTTGCAACTGCAATGGTAACATCAACGCTAACGGGCTGCGGCGTAT
>JAEEJD010000232.1 GCA_016281675.1 Lachnospiraceae bacterium | reverse complement strand
GCAAGCCGCTCAAGGCGCTTATCTTCGATTCGATCTACGATCCTTATAAGGGTGTCATCGTTTTCTTCAGGATGATGGACGGTAAAGTCAAACGCGGAACACGGGTACGCATGATGGCTACGGGCGCCGTTGCCGAAGTTGGAGAGGTCGGAACGTTCGGCGCCGGCCAGTTCCTTCCGCGTGATGAATCGTCTGCGGGAACGGTAGGTTACCTTACCGCATCTATCAAGAACGTTCGCGACACGATGGTGGGCGATACGATAACGGATGATGACAGACCGTGTGACGAGGCACTTCCCGGGTACAAGAAGGTTCAGTCTATGGTATTCTGCGGCATGTATCCCGCGGACGGAGCGAAGTATCCCGATCTTCGCGATGCGCTTGAAAAACTTCAGTTAAACGATGCATCGCTCAATTACGAACCCGAGACTTCGATCGCTCTCGGTTTTGGATTCCGTTGCGGATTCCTGGGACTTCTTCATCTTGAGATCGTGGAGGAGCGACTTGAGAGAGAATACAATCTTGATCTTGTAACTACCGCTCCGAGTGTTATATACAAGGTCTACAAGACCGACGGTTCGGTGATCGATCTGACCAATCCCACAAATCTTCCGGATCCTTCCGAGATAGAGCATATGGAGGAGCCGGTCGTATCCGCCGAGATCATGGTCACGAAAGATTTTGTCGGCCCTATCATGGAACTTTGCCAGAACCGTCGCGGACGGTATCTGTCGATGGAATATATAGAAGAGACACGCGCACTTCTCAAATACGAACTGCCGCTTAATGAGATAATATATGATTTCTTTGATGCGTTAAAATCACGATCAAAAGGTTACGCATCATTCGATTACGAACTGAAAGGCTACGAGCCGTCCAAACTTGTCAAGCTTGACATTCTCGTCAATCGCGAGGAGGTCGATGCGCTTTCATTCATCGTACATGCCGACAGCGCATATGAGCGCGGACGTAAGATGTGTGAGAAACTTAAGGACGAGATCCCGAGACACCTGTTCGAGATCCCGATACAGGCTGCCGTAGGCGGTAAAGTCATAGCCCGCGAGACCGTAAAAGCGATGCGCAAAGATGTGCTGGCAAAGTGTTACGGTGGCGATATCACGCGTAAGAAAAAGCTCCTTGAAAAACAGAAAGAGGGTAAGAAACGTATGCGCCAGATAGGCAACGTCGAGATACCCCAGAAGGCATTCATGAGCGTTCTTAAGCTTAGCGAAGACTGACACGGAGGAACATCTGTTGGAGATATACGTACATATTCCTTTCTGTGAGAGAAAGTGTAATTATTGTGATTTTCTGTCCGGACCTGCGGACCCGCAGGTTCGACAGATGTATGTGAACGCGCTCGTTGCCGAGACCATGGAACGCGCGAAGTATATAGGAAAGGGTGAGAAAATCACTACGATATACTTCGGAGGCGGAACGCCGAGTGTGCTCTCAAATGTGCAGATCGGGGTGATCCTGGCGGCTCTGAGGGAGTCGTTTACGATCGACAAAGGAGCCGAGATCACGATCGAAGTCAATCCGAAGAGCGGAAGAGACAAGATGCAGTTCCTGTACGGACTCGGATTCAACAGGCTGTCGATAGGCATGCAGTCTTCTCATAAGAGTGAACTTGATCTTCTCGGAAGGATACATGATTTCGATGATTTCGCGGAATGTTTTATCGATGCGAGAGATGCGGGATTTACCAACATCAGCGTTGACGTGATGACCGGGATACCGGGTCAGACGGAACAGATGCTTTCCGGTACGCTTAAGAAAGTCATGGAATTTGAGCCTGAACATATAAGCGCCTACAGTCTTGCGATTGAGCCGGGAACGCCGTTTTACGAGCAGTTCGGGGATATCGAGGGACCCGTCGTCGGGCAGGAGAATGAACGCAAGCTCTACTGGATGACGGTTGATATGCTGAAGGCTAAAGGATACAAACATTACGAGATAAGTAATTTTGCAAGGCCCGGATATGAGAGCCGGCACAACAGCGGCTACTGGAAGAGGATACCGTATCTCGGACTCGGACTCGGGGCCAGTTCATGTCTTCCCGTTGACGGAGGAGACGAGCGAAGCCGCAATACAACGAAGCTTGAAACGTATCTGTCAAATCCGCTCACGAAAGAAGAGTCGTCGGTTCTGACGCGGGACGAGATGATCGAGGAGACGATATATCTCGGCCTTCGCATGATGGACGGTGTGGATACGGATGCTTTTGAAAGACAGTTCGGAGTCACTGTCAGGAGTCTTTATGCAGATGTCATAGATGATCTGGCTGCACAGGGGCTTGTCTATGAGGGAAGCAACAGTCTGTCGCTTACGGATCTTGGTATCGATTACGGTAATCATGTATTTGCACAGTTTTTGAAATAAAGGAATGAACAAGATCTCGAAATTTCAAATTTCAGAATGGTACTATGTGCTTGTCGCCCTGGGATATGTTGCAACACTTGTGTTTGCGGGAATGCGTCCGGGGGTGTTTGCGGCAGCGCTTATGGTGCTTGTTTTCGCGCAGATGATCTTTACGAAAAAGGTTAGGTTCGATTGTCTTGCCGACGGTATTGCAACGGCTTTTTTCGCATATCAGATACTATCTGTCATATGGCTACTTTCGGGCGGCTATCCTTTTTCGGTGTTTACAAACGAATTCGTGTCATCAACGCTTCCTATGATCTTCTATTTCGTCGGGAAAAGTGTTTGCGATAGGAGAGCGAACTGGTACAGGACATATCTTTATGCGATGATGATACTCGGTGTCATCGGAGTTGTTCTTTACATTACCGCACCGCAGTTTTACTGTGACTGGGCGTACAAGTGGAGCTATATCTCGAAGGCCGATGCGGCAACAATGAGAGTTCGCATGCATTCGGTAGTCGGCAGTACGTGTTTAAGCTTCATTATGGTCGCCGGAATGCTGGCAGGATCACATTTTCTCGGATCGTCGGATGACGGCACGACAGGAAGCAAAGAATCCGAAGGCAGGTCAAAAAAAATCATATTCTCGGTCGTAACGATGGCGGCATGTCTTCTATTTGCGATAATGGCCAATCAGAGGAGCGGTCTTGTCGCTGCGGCTCTTGTGATCGTATATGTAAATTATCTTCTGTTTTTCAAACTCGACCTGATCCCGAGAAAATATTTCGTATATGAGATCGTTGTGATCGCCGCTGTGTTTGCGGGGATATGCATCATCAAATTTGAATTCATCCTGAAGTTCTGGTACAGGATCATATCGCTTCCCACGGCAATTTCACAGCGCAGCGAACAGTGGGTCGCTGCCGTCAACAATATGTACAGTTCATGGATCGGAAACGGTCTCGGTGCCAACGGCCACAGGGCGCTAGGGCTTGAAGACGCCCACGTGATCGCGGATGGAGGACTCGTTAAGCTGTACTGCGAGAACGGTGTCGTGGGATTTTCGCTCTTTGTGTATCTTCTCGTGTTGTCGCTTCAAAAAGGATTTCGCAATATAAGGAGATATTACGTTCCGGTCGGGATCATCATAGTGGGGTTATTACAGTCGATCGGATCGAATATGCTTGCTTTTCAGATATGTGCGCCGATCTTCTGGTTTGCTGTCGGAAGTTGTCAGGAACGCAGATAAACATTTGATAAGGAGAGGGTAATATTATGTATGTTTATGTTTGTCCCAAATGCAGGTACACGGATGTAGTGGAAGCCGATGACGGAAAGTGTATGAGATGCGGCACTACCTACGTGCCTCTGGGTGTGTCCACGAGAGAATACAATCTGCTGACCGAAATGCAGAG
>JAEEJD010000231.1 GCA_016281675.1 Lachnospiraceae bacterium | reverse complement strand
GCTTCCTATGAAAGATTCGTTTCCGGCATAAACCGTGCGAAGTCTTCCTCCGACAAGAAGGTCTGCTTTAATACCTTTTCCGGGGATGGCTTCGAAGTTCTCCGTTTCCATAACGGGAACGAATCTCTTCTCGGCAAACGAACAGATCGCTTTAGCCAGAGGATGTTCACTCTTTGATTCGAGTGCATATGCGATTGACAGCAGAAGATCCCTGTGTTCGATGTCATTCTCGGTACTTAATATATCGGTGACCTTGGGACTGCCGGTCGTTAACGTACCTGTTTTATCAACTACAACTATCTGAGTTCTTCCGGTGTTTTCAAGCGCCTGAGCCGTTTTGTAGAGAATACCGTTTCTGGCTCCGACACTGTTTCCGACCATAAGAGCAACCGGACCTGCCAGTCCGAGAGCACACGGACAACTCACGATAAGAACCGAGATCGCTCTTGAGAGCGAAAATCCCATGCCGTATCCCGCGACCATCCAAGTGGCAAATGTAGCGATCGCGAGTATTATCACAAATGGAATGAATATCGATGAGATCCTGTCGGCTGCGTTTGTTATGGGTGCTTTTCCGGAAGATGCATCCGTGACCATCTTAACGATCCTTGAGAAGGATGTGTCTTCGCCGACGTTTGTGGCACGGCATGTAAGGAAGCCGGAGAGATTGATGGTTGATGTCGATACAGTCATCCCGGGTTCCTTGTCAACGGGCATGGATTCACCGGTAAGAGAAGCTTCGTTTACCGCACTTGTTCCGGATTCGATCACACCGTCAACCGGAACGCACATACCCGGTTTCAGGATGAAGATATCGCCGACTTTGACTTCCTCAACCGGAACCTCTTTTTCCTGACCGCGAATTAGTAACAGTGCGGTCTTCGGGGTCATATCGGCAAGATCGCGTATAGCATCCGATGTTCTTCCCCGGGCTACTTCTTCAAGGTATTTTCCCGTAAGTATGAAGGTCAGGATTATGGAGGTAGTTCCGAAGTAGAGTTCGGATTCTCCGATGTACTCGTCGGGACTTGAATAATAGATCATATTCACGACGGACAAAACAACGCTGTATACAAAGGAAGCCGTGGCTCCGAGAGCAACGAGCGTATCCATGTTGGGTTTAAGCTTAAAGAGTGATGCATAACCGCTTATGAAATAACGGATATTTATAAGAATGACAAGGAGTGTCGGAATCAGCATAAACAGAAACGTCAGTATCTGACTGCTTCTGATAAAGTCAGGTATCGGAAGATCAAAATATACGTTTCCCATTGAAAGGTATACGGGAATCAGTGTCAGGATGGCAGAAACAATGAGTTTTCTGAGCATTTTCTGTGAATCGGTCATGTCAATTCCTTTCGGGAAAACACAATATTTATAAAACAAAAGAATTATACTACAAAATATGGTAGAATTGGTAGAGTAAAGTTCCAAGTTTACCCCGGAGGGATCGATGGTCATATTAAAAGGCACAAAAGTTGTGTCCGGGATCGCGATAGGAAAACTGTTCGTATACATGCATCCCGACAAGCATATATCAAGGGCAACGGTCGAGGATACCGAAGGCCAGATAAACCTCTTTAACGATGCCCGCAAAAAGGCGACACAGCAGCTTGAGGATCTGTATGAATCATCGGTTGAATATCTGGGCGAGGTCAACGCTTCGATATTCGTGGCGCAGGAAATGCTCCTCGAAGACAATCAGTATAGAGATTACGTTGAAAAGCAGATCAGGGACAATCATTATAATGCCGCTTATGCGGTCGCTCTCGCATCGGATGAATTCTCGAGGATATTTTCTTCGATAGAAGACAAATACATGCAAAGTCATGTCGCGGATGTAAGAGATGTCTCGGAAAGACTTCTCAGGATACTTTGCGGCAGTGAGACGGAGATGACGGATCCCGGGGAGCCGTGCATATTCGCATCGGATGATTTTAACGCAGGTGATATAGTACAGTTCAGCCGTGAGAACGTTCTGGGGTTTGCCACGATGTTCGGGTCTCCGGTCAGCCATGCATCTATACTTGCGGGAACGATGGGATTGCCGTCGGTCATAGGTCTCGGACAGGAGATGCTGTCAATATATGACGGAAGAAGTGCGATTATAAACGGAATAAAAGGAGAACTCATAATAGATCCCGACAAGCGTACGCTTGAGAGGATGAAGAGAAAACAGAAGGAGTATGAGGAACAGCAGAAGATGCTCCTTCTCTTAAAAGGAAAGAACAATGCCACCAAGAGCGGCAAATACATAAATGTATATGCGAACATAGGAAGCGCCGAAGGAGTTGAGACCGCACTCTTATATGATGCGGGAGGGATAGGACTCTTCAGGAGCGAGTTCATCTACATGGAATCGCAGACATATCCTTCCGAGGAAGACCAGTTCCATATCTATAAGGAAGTGCTCGAGAAGATGCGCGGAAGGAAAGTCATTATCAGAACGCTCGACCTCGGAACTGACAAACAGGCATCATATTTTCGCCCCGAGAAAGAAGACAATCCGGCGCTCGGATACCGTGCCATAAGGATATCGCTTGCGCAGCCGGAACTCTTTAAGACACAGCTTCGGGCGCTGTACCGTGCATCGGCTTACGGAAATCTTGATATTCTGTTCCCGCTCATCATCTCCGTAGACGAGGTTATTAAGATAAAGAAGATCATCAAGGAAGTTACGGACGAACTTGATGCGAAGAACATAGAATACAGGAAGGAAATGCGGCTCGGAATTATGATAGAGACACCCGCAGCCGTCATGATAAGCGATAAGCTTGCAAAGCACGTTGATTTCTTCAGCATAGGAACCAATGATCTGACGCAGTACACGCTTGCGATAGACAGACAGAATCCGAAACTGGAGACGTATTTCAATACGATGCATCCGGCCGTGTACAAGATGATAGAGATCACGGTGGAAAATGCACATAAGGCTGGTATCACGGTGGATATATGCGGCGAGGCTGCCGCAGATCTGTCGCATACGCAGGATTATATTGATCTCGGAATAGACGCATTGTCGGTGGCTCCGAACATGGTGCTTCCGCTGCGGAAAAAGATAAGAGAATGTGAATAATGCAGACAGGAGGGACCCATCGAAGATGGGAAGAACCTGACTGCACCGCGAGGCTTCATCGCGAAGCGATCCGGTTGCCGAGCGACATAGTTTAAGGAGAAAAGCAGAATGAGAATGGGTTTTGACAACGAAAAGTACCTGAAAATGCAGTCGGAGCATATCCGCGAGAGGATAGGCGAATTCGGCGACAAGCTTTATCTGGAATTCGGCGGAAAGCTTTATGATGATTATCATGCATCAAGAGTTCTTCCGGGATTCGAACCGGACAGTAAGCTTAGGATGCTGATGCAGCTGTCGGATCAGGCGGAGATAGTCATAGTCATTTCCGCAAAGGATATAGACCGCAAGAAGGTCAGAGGCGATATCGGGATCACATACGATGAGGACGTTCTGAGATTAAAGCAGCTGTTCGAGGACAAAGGTCTGTATGTTTCGTCGGTTGTCGTTACACATTTTACCGGACAGGAAGCGGCGAAGAAGTTTAAGGAACGCATGACACGCAGAAACATAAACGTGTATATGCACTATTTCATAGAAGGATATCCGTCGAACATTCCTCTGATCGTCAGTGATGAAGGATTCGGCAAGAATGATTACATCAAGACGACAAGACCTCTCGTTGTCGTTACCGCACCCGGACCCGGAAGCGGAAAGATGGCAACGTGTCTCTCTCAGCTTTACCATGAGAACAAACGCGGTATCAAGGCGGCATATGCCAAGTTTGAGACATTCCCGATATGGAACATACCGCTCAAACATCCGATCAATCTTGCTTATGAGGCGGCAACGGCGGATCTTGACGACGTGAACATGATCGATCCGTTCCACTTGGAGGCATACGGTGAGACAACGGTCAATTACAACAGAGACATAGAGATATTCCCTGTTCTTAACGCTATGTTCGAGGAGATATACGGTACGAGTCCGTATAAGTCTCCTACGGATATGGGTGTAAACATGGCCGGCAACTGCATAATCGACGATGAGGTATGCTGCGAGGCATCAAAGCAGGAGATAATCAGAAGATATTACACGACACTCGGAAGGGTCGTGGAAGAAAAAGCGAACGAGAGCGAAGTTCTCAAGATAGAATTTCTGATGAAGCAGGCCGGGATAACGACCGACGACAGAAAGGTTACAGTGGCCGCAAACGCGAGAGCGGAGAAGCTCGGTGTTCCGACGGCGGCGATAGAACTTGAAAGCGGCGAGATTATAACAAGTAAAACGACGGATCTGCTCGGGGCTTCGGCAGCACTTCTTCTGAATGCGCTCAAGTTCCTCGGAGGGGTCGATCATGATACACACCTGATATCTCCAGAAGCGATAGAACCTATCGCGCAGTTGAAGGTCAAATATCTCGGAGGAAAGAATCCGCGACTTCATACGGACGAAGTACTCATAGCTTTGTCGATCGCATCGATCTCCGACGAGAACGCAAAAGTGTCTCTTGCACAGATACCGAAGCTCAAGGGGTTGCAGGCACACACGTCGGTAATGCTCTCGCCGGCTGATATACGCACGTTCAAAAGACTCGGAATAGATGTTACGAGCGAACCCGTCAGAACAGTCAAGAAGAAGGAGAAATGATAATGGACAAACCTGTACTTGTGATAATGGCAGCGGGCATGGGAAGCCGCTACGGCGGGCTTAAACAGATAGATACCGTTGATGACGAGAATGATAAGATCATAGATTTTTCGATATTCGATGCCAAGCGCGCGGGATTTGGAAAGGTCATATTCATTATCAAGAAAGAGAATCTTGAGATATTCAAAGAGTCGATAGGCGACAAGGTATCAAAACAGATCGAAGTGGAGTATGTGTTCCAGGAACTGACCGATATCCCCGAAGGCGAAAGCGTGTACCCGGAGCGTAAGAAACCGTACGGAACCGCACATGCGGTCAGAAGTGTCAGGGGAGTAGTAAACGGACCGTTTGCCGTGATCAACGCTGACGATTATTACGGACCCGAAGCATTTCGGAAAATATACGATCATCTTGAAGGATCGGGAGATTCGCGCGGCAAGTATTGCATGGTAGGATTCAAACTCGGCAACACATTGACGATGAACGGATCTGTCAGCCGCGGGATATGTTCGGTCAATGACAAAGGTGAACTTGTCGATATAGTTGAGCGTACCAAAATAATCAAAACGGATGACGGTGCGGCATACACGGATAACGATACCGATTATATACCGATTTCCGAAGACAGTGTCACGAGCATGAACATATGGGGTTTTACGGCTGATTTTCTCGAAGAGCTTGATAAGGCATTTGTGAAGTTCTACAAAGAAGAGCTTCCGAAGAATGTCGAAAAAGCGGAGTGCTTCCTGCCGTTTGTGGTTGATGACATGATCAAATCCAAAAGGGCGACCGTTACCGTATTGGACTCATCGGACAGATGGTTCGGGGTAACATACAGGGAAGATAAAGAATATGTAAGG
>JAEEJD010000027.1 GCA_016281675.1 Lachnospiraceae bacterium | reverse complement strand
GCCTTTGAGCCGCTCAACGGTCTCTTTATGAGGATGGCCGTATGAATTATTGACGCCGGCCGATATCACGGACAGCTCCGGATCAGCCCTTTTCAGAAAATCACCCGATGTCGAATTACGGCTTCCGTGATGGGCGACTTTAAGATAATCGCAGTCACCGATACTGTCGGCTATCGTCTTTTCGACTTCCTCCCCGATATCGCCCGTAAACAGCGCCGTAAAACCCTTGTACTCAAGCCGCAGCACAAGAGAGTTGTCGTTCTCGTCCGTATTTGAGCTGCCGGACGTTCTTCTTAAGATCGATTCTTTTGCGGGACTCAGACATATGATTCTTGCTCCGTTAAGTCTCAGCACATCCCCGGCAGACATTGTTATCACATCTGTCCCTCTCCTTTTTGCCGCTGCCAGAAGCCTTGAAACGTTTTCGCCGTCCGCCGCGTCCGACAAAGATGCACCGGAGACAACAAGCCTTTCTATATATATTCCGCTTGTGTCATTCTCAAGCAGCCCGATCACCCCGTTAACGTGATCACTGTCCATATGTGTCAGAAAGCACCAGTCTATGACCGGGACTCTGTTCGACCGAAGAACGGGTATTATCCTGTTATCGGCAACCTCCTTTATGTCACTGCTCCCTCCGTCGATCATAACAGCCGGTATATCATCCCCCGTAATAAGAGCACAGTCGCCCTGACCCACATCGATGTTTCTGATCTCCAGATCTTTCCTCGGATGAATGAATAATACGAGACTGGACGCCATTATCATAACTGTCGTTATTGTTGAGATCACAAGATTCAGCCGGTGAACTTTTTGTCTTCGGGCGCAGTTTATAATATCGTATGATATTTTATTTCCCGGATTTTTTACCATAACTTGCGGTATTGTTCGTATATCTCAGACCAGTTGGGTCAACGCTTTTATTCGGGCGCGTTATTAAATTAATTATATCAGGTGCGATATTTGACGTTATCACGGCGGTTATCACTATGATCCCATATGTTATTATTTGCCATCTCTCCGGTCTGCCGATTGTCAGTATGTTTCCGCCGATTTTTTCAAAAAACTTCCCGAGAGTGCCGAAAACCCATAAAATATAATGTGTTATTGTAAATATCGGCCCCGGATCAAGGCCGCAAAACCCGACAGCGATCCCGGCAAATCCCGTCAGAAGGACAAGTCCCATGAGAGGGATAACGACAAGGTTGATCACGACCGAGCAGACCGATATCCTCATGAAGCTTCTTCCGAGAACCGGAAGAGTAGCGGCCGTTATCGAAAGGCTGACCCCGACCCCCTGACCGATCTTTTTAACGATCCGTCCTTTCGTAAAGCCTGCCGGAAGAAAAGCGGCCATCCTTTCAAAGACCGGGAATATACATGCGATACCGAGGACTGCCCCGAACGAGAGAAGAAATCCCGTGTCGTAAACGAAGCACGGATCAAACGCAAGGATAACGAGAGCCGAAACCGAGGCGGCCGACAACAGGTCGTAAGTTCTACCGAGGATACGGGACATCACAAACAGGCCGAACATGATCAGGGCTCTTTGGGTGGAAATGGACATCCCCGTCATTACGGCGTATGCAAGTATCAGCAGGAACGCGACCGAAGATGCGGCCTTTTCGGGGAGCCCGGTCTTTTTTACAAATGCGAATACCGCCAGTCCAACCGACGCTATGTGAAGCCCCGAGAGTGCAAGAACATGGCTGATCCCCGCATTTTGATACAGTTCCTTTATCTCTGTATCAATCCCGCTCTTGTCCCCCAGCGTCATGGCGGCAACAAGTCCCGCATCCTCTTCGCTCATGTTCTCCCGAAGGATATGAAACGCCCTGTCTCTTACCAAGCGAAGACCTTCCGATATACGATCGTATCGCACCGATACAGCGGACAGCCTCGCCCTGCGAAGCTGTCCCTCGTATCCCCTTATCATGTAATACGAGGCCGCATCGAACATCCCCTCGCATCTGGGTCCTTCAAACGGTGCAAAAACACCCCTTGCCTCGACAATGGCGCCTATCTTCGCATTCCCGGCAGAGTGCGAGGCATCCGCAAGCTTTACCACTATTCCGTTTGATCTTTCCGGAAAGTATGTCTGATCCCTGTCCGAACCGGATCCCGATATAAAAGATACGTCTTTCAGATATAACTGACATGATCCGTTCTTTTCCTGTCTGTCGGCTACACGTCCGCAGACCGTTACCGTCTTTGGGGCCGCACTCATCGTATCCCACGAAGGCGCAGGTGCCCCTCCTCCGGTTACGATATAAACGACAAACAGGAAGATGAGACAGGCAAGACATACCGGTCTTCGAACCGACATGATGACCTCCCCGACAGACTACTTAACACAGATACTGTCTTTGACTTTGTTGAACAGACCTTCCTTGATCCCTCCGACGAGCATCAGATCCTCTATGGAGGAAAAATCACCGTTTTCCTCCCGGTATGCTATGATCTTATCCGCTTTTGACTGGCCTATGCCCGGAAGTGTCATCAGAAGCTGCCTGTCTGCTAAATTTATGTTAACCTTTCCGTTGCCATCTTCCGGGGAATTATTACCCATTGTTATGCCCGGAGCATTTGATGTTATGTTAACCATAGTGCTGTAAAGCTCCTCCCCCTCAGCCAGCGCCTCGTCTATTTCCTCTTTTGTCGGGATATAGATTTTCTGACCGTCGGAAAGCGGGGCCGCCAGATTTAGATATTCATATCCGGCATCAGTCGCAAAGCCTCCTGCCGCATCCACGGCATCGACCACGCGTACATCGTTTGGAAGGGTATAGACGTCCGGTGACTTCACCGCACCGCATACATATACCTTGATCTTCTCTTGGGATCTTTCATCCGAAGTGTTATCCGATCTGTTCTCTTTTGAAGTGTTTTCGATACGATCGTTCGGGCTGCTCTCAACCGCTTCAAAGCCTTCGAGTCTTATCATCTCTTCCTCTTCGGAGTTGCAGCCACAAAACGCCGCAGCGGTCATGACGGCCGCCACGGCGATGTGATATTTGATTTTACTTATGTTCACAGGTTCACTCTTTCCGAGTTCCCCGATACTGCCTGATACTTACTTTAAAAGGTTTTTATCTTCCGAATCCGAAGAAGAACTCCTTCAGCTCATCGGGCAGAGATTCGAAATAATCCTTTTCGGAAGGACCTTCCTTGCTGTCCTTGTCCTTACCCTTATCATTCTCTTCGGCATCCGGATCGTTATCCTTTTTATCCTTGTCCTTACTGTCCTTATCATCGTTCTTTTGATCTTTCTCATCATCTTCGAATCCGACATCGGACTTCGTTGTAAGTGTAACGGATACGGTCTTATCGACATATTCGCCGTCTTCCTGTCTGCAGAACACTACATCGACTTTCTCTCCGGCTTCATAGTAATCCATCTTCTCACGAAGTTCGGCTATGGACGAAACCGATACTCCGTCAAACTTCTTGACGATATCGCCCTTAAGGAGTCCGGCCTTGTCCGCAGGACCGTCTTCGATCACTTCCTGAAGGTAGATCCCCTCGGGTATCCCGTACATCTTCGATGTCTGAGTATCAACTGAAACACCTGTGATCCCAAGGTATCCGGCCTTGTCTTCATCAACCTTGTCACGTGATTTTCTGTTCATCAGGGTTTCGATCGTTGAGTTTGCCGTATTGATCGGAATGGCATATCCGATACCTTCGATGTATGTGTTAACGAGCTTTGCGGAGTTGATACCTACAACCTCGCCGTTCATGTTAAGAAGGGCACCGCCCGAATTGCCGGGGTTAATGGCTGCATCTGTCTGTATATACGCAACCTCGGAATCGTCATCGGGAACATCCCTTTCAAGTGCGGAAACTATACCTGTTGTTACGGACTGTCCGTAACCTACGGCATTTCCTATAGCAACGACCTGCTCACCCACCTGGAGCGCATCCGAATCTCCGATGACCGCTACTTTTATCTCATCGAGAGTCTCTGATTTAAGATCCGACTTCTTGACTCCGATGACAGCCAGATCTATATCGGAATCGGCTCCTTTAACAGCCGCATCATATATCTCGGAATCCACAAAACCTACCGTGATCGTTTCGGCACCGTTCACAACGTGGGCATTTGTCACTATCAGCAGCTCATCATCACTCTGTCCGACTATGATCCCGCTTCCTCTTGAAACGTTCTCGAATTCCCTTATACCGTTCCCCCACATATCCCTGATCATCTGAACCGAGCTGTTCGTGATAGATACGACACAGGGAAGATTGTTCTTGGCAAGTTCGGTAACGCTCATTCCGGATTCGCTTCCGCGTCCGGTTTCCTTTCCGTCAACCGCCTTTGTAAGTGTCGTGTTCTTTACTTCCTTACTGTTCTTTTCGTTTTCGACAGCCTTTACCGGATCGCCGCCTTTTTCAGCGCTCTCAACTTCGGCCTCAACCTTGACGTTCTTATCGGGAAAGATCTTCTGTGCAACTGCTTTGATCCCGAAGAATCCGCAAGCGGCCATAACACCGAACGCCAAACCTATACATGCTCCTATTCCTGTTTTTTTCCAAAAACCCATAGTATATACCTCACTTTCACCATCATTTATCATAATCTTTTGCATACCACAAATTCTGAGTCCTATTCTCTTTCAAAAAAATTATGAATATGTGATGAAAATTTGTTTTTTTTGTGAACACCTAAAAAGGGATATCATCTACTGCACGAACTTTCCTGCGCCCGCGTTGATCGACTCCTGAGTCGGAAGATTGGCTTTAATCTCCTCTATCTGCGCACCGATCGTGTCTGAAAGTTCTTTTAACACCTCGTCGGGATCGCCGCCTTTCCATACTTTCGTGAATGCGATCTCTAGCTGTACCCAGTAATTGCTTGCTTCGACCATCTTCGGAAGAGGCATCGACCTTTCATACTCGTTCATGACGTTTGCGATCTCGGCATCCTCATACTCAACGCTCTTGCAACAGGAGACTTTACCGGATTTCATGTAAAGATCCGAAGCCTTGTAATTGACGAGATATGTGGCAAACTTGTTTGCATCGGCCTGCTTTTCGGAGTAGCCGTTTATGGCGACAGCATCCGTAACCGACAGGCCTCTTGCCTTTAACAGACTCGATATGTCCGGAAGAGTGCTGACACCGTACTCAAAGTTAAACTCTCCGTTCCTCTGGGCTTCATGTATACGGGCAATGGCGTCGGTCGTGGCAACCGTGAATACCATCTTGCCGTCTATGAAATCCTGAAGGATCCTGTTGTAATCATCAACCTTGGTATCTATGGAAAAGAACTGGTTCATAGCCTGATAAGCAGCCAGACACTCTACGGCCTGTTTGTTATATATGTTGAAAACAGCCGCATTGTCGCCGTTCGGGCCTCCCACTTCCATATAGTTTCCGACAAAGAAATAATTATAGAATATATCCGACACATCCCACTTGAACACGGATTCAACCGCCTCGGGAGCGTCGTAGTTATTTGCGAATGTCTTGATATCCTCGATAGTCGCGGGGATCATAGTCGCAAGGCGGTCAAGAACTTCCTGATCGGCTACCGAATCCTCCTCACCCATCGGATCGTAATCTTCCTCCTCAACGGCTTCTTCGGAGACGTCCCCGGTCTCGGCGTCTTCGTCTTCGGCACCCCCGGCATCTTCACCTTCGTCCGTTTTTATCTCCTTGGCATCCTCCTTCGGAGCACCGTTTTCCTCGAGTTCCTTTGTGGCCTCCTCGCCCTCGGCCATATCGGCTTCGGCCTCTATCCTGTTCTGGGCGATCGATGCCATGTATGTCTTGTTGTAAAGGAAAAAATTGGTCTCGTAATAGAGCGGATAAGCGACATAATGATCGTAACAGCT
>JAEEJD010000230.1 GCA_016281675.1 Lachnospiraceae bacterium | reverse complement strand
TTTTTAGTTTGTCTACAACGGCAACACCGCCGGGGAGCTTGTTGAGAGCATCCTCGAGGCCCAGCTTGGAGTTTCTGTAGGCGTCCGCGGTACGGATGTCCTGAAGGTAACTCGATACTCCTCCGACATTTTCCGCGATTGACATGTTGTTGTCGTTTAGAACGATTATATAGTTCGTCTTAAGATCTGCTGCATTGTTGAGCGCTTCGTAGGCCATTCCTCCGGTGAGCGCGCCGTCTCCTATGACCGCATATACGCCGTAATTATCTCCCGCAAGGTCTCTTGCTTTTGCAAGACCGAGTCCCGCGGAGATCGAGGTTGACGAGTGTCCCGTATCAAACGCATCGCAGTTGGATTCACGTCTCTTGGGGAATCCGCTTATGCCTCCGAATTTTCTCAGATTGTCAAACTCATCTTTGCGGCCCGTGAGTATCTTATGCGTATAGCTCTGATGTCCGACGTCCCAGACGATCCGATCCTCCGGAAGATCTGCGGCAAGATGGAGCGCCATCGTAAGCTCGACGGCACCGAGGTTGGATCCGAGATGTCCTCCGTTCACGCTGATCTTCTCTATAAGAAAATCCCTGATCTCCTGAGCAAGTTCGTCAAGATCTCCGGCTCCGACATCCTTTATATCATTTGTCTTGTTGATTGCATCAAGTATCATTTCGACAGTTCTTCTACCCTCTTCTCGACATCCTCTATAACTTTCTGGCAGTTACCGAGAAGCTCCATTCCTTCTTTGTAGATCCCGAACGATTCCTCCAGCGGAAGCGAATCATCGGACAGTTTTTCCATTATCGCGTCAAGCTTTTCAAAGTTTTCCTCAAGAGTCATATACGTTCCTCTTTTCTACCGTATCGGCTGTCGCCGTTATCCTGCCGTCCTTCATCGTGAGTGTTATCCGGTCATTCGGCCGGACCGAATCTATATCCGTGATCCTCTTTCCGTCACTGCCAGTCACTGCGGCAAACCCGTGTCCGATCCTGTCAAGCGGCGAGAGCGCCTTGTATTTTTCAATGTATATGAGCATCCGTGATCTTGTGCGCTCGAGTTTATTCTTCATAAGCGTATCGAGCCGCTCTGCCCTGCTTTTATACTCCATCTTCTGCATTCTGATTTTCGCCGCAGGCGAGAGTGCCTCCATACGGAGCATCCTCTGGCGGATCTCGTTTTTGTTTCGGTCGATATGCTTCTGCATCAGACGCTCGAGCGTGATCGCAAGCATGCCGACATCTTTGACGAAATCGTCGAACATGAACACCGCAAGTTCCGCCGCCGCGGATGGTGTAGGTGCATGGACATCGGCAACCATATCGGTTATGGATTCGTCATCACCGTGTCCTACCGCGGATATGATCGGAATACTGCAGTCGAATATCGCCTGCGCAAGCGCCTCGTCGTTAAAGGCCGACAGATCCTCTTCGCTTCCGCCGCCTCGCCCGATTATCATGACATCGACTCCCCGCTCTTCAAGAGCGTGAATGCCTTCGATGATAGAAAGAGCCGCACCGTCTCCCTGAACCTTTGCACTCTGAAGTATTATCTCGACTCCGGGATTTCTTCTTGCGGCGACCTGTCTGATGTCGTGTATTACCGATCCCGTCGGGGATGTCACAACTCCGACCTTAAACGAATACTTCGGTATCGGAATCTTATACATATCGTCGAACATTCCCTTTTCGGAAAGTTTTTCGATAAGTTTCTGCAGTTCTTCATGCTGTGCCCCGGCTCCGGATCTTTGTATCGAGGTGACATACAACTGATAGTTGCCGCTCTTTTCATACGTTCCTACGGAACCGGCCGCCTCTATCATGTCGCCGTTTTGAGGCCGCCACGTCATCTTCATGGCATTGCCTTTGAACATAACGGCGGAAAGCACTCCCGATTCATCTTTCATTGTGAAATAAACATGACCTGAGGAGTGATACTTGATGTTACTGACCTCTCCCGACACGATAACAGAATGCAGCAGATAATCCTGCGAGAACATATTCTTGATATAGGCATTGATCTGCCCGACAGTATATACACTCATACAAACAGACTATTTGGCAAGTGTTGCGAGTATACCGTTCACAAACGGTCCCGACGATTCCTGCCCGAACTTCTTCGACAGCTCGACCGCCTCATCGATGGCAACGCCAACAGGAATGTCGTCGTCATAGAGCATCTCGTATACGGCAAGACGCAGAACGGACAGTTCGACTTTTCCTATACGTGGCAGACTCCATCCTTTTGCGGCACCGTCTATCTTCTCGTCAATCTCGGGAAGAAGTTCGAGTATGTGCTCATACTTGTTCCTGATGTAGGAAGCGTCTTCATCGGGTATATCGGAACCCGTGCTGTCATATCCGTCTTCGGGACATGCATCCTCGAAAAAAAGCCTTACCTGCTCCGGCATATCATCCGGATCATTGAACTCGATTCGAAACAGGAGCTTGAACAGATGCTCCCTTATAAGCGATCTTGTCATCTGTGCCACCGAAACGTTTATTTAAGATCCACACTTGCGATACGGACATTTACATCCGACACCTCAAGTCCGGTCATATTCTCGATCGATGTTCTGACACGTTCCTGAACAGCCTTACCGACCTTGGGAAGCGAGAACCCGTACTTGACCGCGATCGCCATATCGACGGATACGATCCTGTCGCAAACCTCAACACGAAGGTCCTTGGAATAATTCTTGATACCGACGATGTTCTTCAGCTCATTGGGCTTGCCCTCTCCGAGCACGCAGGAAACGCCTTCTATTTCGCCTGCCGCAATAACCGCGATGTTGGCAACAACCTCGTCAGAGATCCTGACATCGCCGAGAACTTCATCACAAACAGCATAGTTTTCTTCCATGATCTTTCCTCCGATAGATATCTTTAGATTTCAGATAATGCAAACGTAAATATGATTTTACCACAACAGCGCGGATTTTCATAGCGAAATCATGATCAAATTTCTCTCTTCGAATTCGACATAACGAACGTTCGTCCTGCCCAGATATTCAAAGACGTTCTGCCTGTCAAACAGATCCTCGTGGAGCCTTTTGAACACGTCCTCGTTTGCCGCTTTTATGAATACGTGGGTCTCACCTTTGGAAAGCGCCGATTCGAACACTCTGTACAGCTGATCGGGATCTACCTGGGTGAAGTAGACACCCTCGTGGTTGTAGTAATTGTCCTCCATCGAATTGCATCGCGGCATACGTACAACCGGCTCGGGTTCGTGTGTTCCGGCAAGCTCGGCATCGTCAACGAGGAAGAACTCATAATTGACGTCGATGTCGGTCGAAAGCGTTCCGTCCGTGTTCATAAGCGTTATCGCCGCGTCTCCCCATGTGACATCGACGTTATAGTACATTCCGTTGCATTTGACTATGTTCCATACGTGGCCGCCCCATTCGGCATTCTTCGAATCCTTCAGATCCTGCGAATCGGGAACTCCGTTACGTCCGCAAGCCTTACCGTTCACGAGCGTACAGAATATGCCCATACGGTTTAACACGAGCTGCATCATCTTCGTGTAACCCTGGCATACCGTTCTTCCGTTTTGCACAACACTGAGTATGTTCTGATTGTTTTCGGAATCAAGATCGTACTCGTTGTTCCTGATCAGGTAGTCATACACATACTTGATCCTGTCAAAATCATTCCCGGTATCCGGACATCCTCCGATGATCCCGTCAACATACGCATCAACTTCGCTTTGGCACCTTTCACGCTCGCTCTTATTCATTGTATACGTTCCGGAAAAAACGATCTTCTTGAGAACGCTTCCGCTCATGTACTTTCCGATCGAGTATCCTTTGACGTAAAATATCTCGGGATGATCTACCATGACCGCACGAAACGCAAGATCAACCTCATCCGTATCCTTCGTCGTAAGCTCAACCTTCTCAAGCATATCAGTGATTACTGCATATATTTCCCTGTACGTCGTTCTTGCGGATTCGCCGAGCTGTGTGTATGCAAAATTGGAATCTTCCGAAAAAGCCAGATTTGATGCAACCGACGCAAGGTTCCTTGCCGGAAGCGTGTTTGAAATGTCATCCTCAGCCTCTGCGGCATCTATCACATCGACCGAAGTCTCGTGAACATCACCGTTCATATCGATGACCTGTATGGCTCCCGGCACGGTAACGGGTGTTACCCCGGGGGCATTGCCGTTAGTAACGCTTGATATTGAATCAGGTCTGTCAAGAAGGTCATCTATTGAAACCCCGCATCCGCTAAGGGCGGCGGTAGCAAGGACCGTTATCATAACAGTTGATATTATTCGATATGCGGCTGTTCTAGTTTCTCGAGAACTCCTCAAGCTTCAATCCCTCATTTCTCTCCTCGGTCATCTTGATGCTCCAGCTGTTAACAAAGAGCAGAAGCGGTCTGTCTTTAAGATCCGTTACCTTCTTCATATCGGATGTTCCCGTAAGTTTATCGATATCGATATCGGTATTGGCAATCCAGCGGATATGCTCGAAAGGAAGCGTATCCATTTTGATCTCGACATTGTATTCATTCTCCAGCCTGTATTTGAGCACTTCAAACTGCAGCACTCCGACAACCCCGACTATGATCTCTTCCAATCCGGTATTAAGCTCGTGGAATATCTGTATCGCACCTTCCTGTGCGATCTGGGTGATACCTTTCACAAACTGTTTACGCTTCATCGTATCTATCTGTCTGACTCTGGCAAAATGCTCAGGCGCAAATGTCGGTATACCTTCATACGCGAACTTTACATTCGGCGCGCAAACGGTATCTCCTATCGAGAATATTCCCGGATCGAACACACCGATTATATCCCCCGCATAAGCCTCATCAACTATATGTCTCTCGCTCGCCATCATCTGCTGCGGCTGCGACAGTCGCATAACCTTGTCTCCCTGAACATGGAGAACTTCCATACCCGCCGTAAACTTTCCGGAACATATTCTCATGAATGCGATCCTGTCGCGGTGAGCCTTGTTCATGTTTGCCTGTATCTTGAACACGAATGCCGAAAAATCATCCGATACGGGATCTATAACCCCGGTATCGGCGGTCCTCGGCAACGGAGACAGCGTCATCTTAAGGAAGTTCTGAAGGAACAGCTCGACTCCGAAGTTTGTGAGTGCGGAGCCGAAGAACACGGGTGAAAGCATTCCCGCATCGACTTCATCTCTTGAAAATTCACTTCCGGCGCCGTCAAGAAGTTCCACATCTTCCATCAACTTGTCAAATGCGCTCTGTCCGAGAACTTCTAAAAGCGCATCGCTGTCCGATAACGGGATCTCCTCCTTATGTCCCTCCTTGGTACCCTTCTGAGTATCGGAATATACAACGACCATCTCACGCTGTCTATCGTATACTCCTTTAAATTCCTTACCCGAACCTATCGGCCAGTTCATCGGACATGTCGGGATACCGAGTTCGTTTTCTATATCATCCAGAAGCTCGAACGGATCCATCGCATCACGGTCAAGCTTGTTCATAAACGTAAAGATAGGGATCTTGCGCATGGCGCAGACTTTAAAGAGCTTCCTTGTCTGCGGCTCGACACCTTTTGCGGCATCTATTACCATGACCGCGGAATCGGCAGCCATAAGCGTTCTGTACGTATCCTCCGAGAAGTCCTGGTGTCCCGGTGTATCAAGGATATTGATGCAGAACCCGCCGTAATTGAACTGAAGAACCGATGATGTAACCGAGATACCTCGTTCCTTCTCTATCTCCATCCAGTCGGATACCGCATGTCTCGCGGTAGCCTTTCCTTTTACGCTTCCGGCAAGGTTAATTGCGCCTCCGTACAGAAGGAACTTCTCCGTAAGTGTTGTCTTACCTGCATCGGGATGCGATATGATCGCAAAAGTCCTTCTTTTTTCTATCTCGGTTTTCAGCTGTTTGTCTGCCATCGTTGTCTGTTCCTTTGTAAATTATAGATAAATCATTGCATTACATGCGTGATTTAATGCCTAAAAAACGTTGACCGTGTTGGTCTGGATTTTCTGTCACTTTTTTGTATAAACGTTTCCGTTATTTATTGCGTTATTCGCGTCGTGAATAAACGCTATTACACAATATGTTGCATTTTGTTTGTTAGCCAACATTAACATGTGTCATTTTGTGATTTTACAGGATGTTCTCACCCGCTACGCGCGATATCTGATCTCCGGCAAGTCCCAG
>JAEEJD010000229.1 GCA_016281675.1 Lachnospiraceae bacterium | reverse complement strand
CTCTTTGTGTATATACAAAACTGTTATGTTCGTCGTTCTCAACGCCTTCTTTGTGATTTTCCTCGGCCATGAACTCCTCAAAAGCCCTCTCTCTCAAACGCTCGTACATCTTGCGTTCCTTGATCGCTTCCACGAGTTTAAGTCTTTCTTCTTCGAGAGCGTTTTCCGCGCGGCGAACGTTTATCTCCTGGTCGGCAATGTATTCCTTGATCCTTACGATCGAGTTCTCATTGTCCAGAAGATCTTGCAAAACCAGCACATCCTCGCGCATCTGCCGGCCTTCTTCTTCGTAAAAGGCAAGCCGTCCTTTAAGAGCTTCGAGTTTTTCTTCCTCGTCGCTCAAACGTTTTCTGGCAGCGGCAAAATTGTTTCTTTGCTGATCTTCGAGCCTTATTTTTAAATTGAGTACGCTTTGAAGCCTGAAATTAAACCTTGCCACTTTTTATCACTCCGCGTCGGGGGGATTGTCAAAAATACTCTGCATGGCGGCAAGTGTCTCTTCAAACGAGACCTTTTCGTCCGTATCCTGCAAAAGAAAGGCATTGACAGCCCGGATCTTTGAGATCGCCTCATCGATATCGGGATTGCTGCCCGCCCTGTATGCGCCGATGTTGATAAGATCTTCGGCATCGGCATATACCGCCATTATGTTCTTGATCTTTCCGGCGAGCGCTTTGTGTTCTTTTGTCGCGATCTGCGACATACATCTTGATATGCTGGCCAGAACGTCAATGGCGGGATAGTGGTTTCGCTGTGCAAGCTTTCTGTTTAATACTATATGTCCGTCAAGTATGCTTCGTGCGGTATCGGTGATGGGTTCATTGAAGTCATCGCCGTCTACCAGTACGGTATAAAGCCCCGTTATCGAGCCTCTGTCACTGCATCCGGCACGTTCAAGAAGTTTGGGCATCTCAGCGTATACGCTCGGGGGATATCCACGTGATACGGGAGGTTCGCCGCTTGCAAGACCGATCTCACGCTGCGCCATGGAAAAACGGGTAAGTGAGTCCATCATAAGAAGAACGTCTTTGCCCTGATCTCTGAAATACTCGGCAATAGCGGTAGCTGTCTTGGCAGCCTTGGTGCGTTCAAGGGCCGGACGGTCGCTTGTTGCGATAACAAGGACGGAACGGCGCATACCTTCTTCGCCCATGTCACGTTCCACGAACTCTCTTACTTCCCTGCCTCGCTCGCCGATAAGCGCGATCACATTGATATCGGCTTTGGTGTTACGTGCGAACATACCAAGAAGTGTAGACTTTCCCACGCCTGAACCTGCAAAGATACCTATTCTCTGGCCTTTTCCGACGGTCAATAATCCGTCGACCGCACGTACACCGAGTGTCAGGACATCGCTTATGATCTTACGTGACATCGGATCGGGCGGAGAAGCCTCGATCGGATAGGGAACGCCTGTAACTTCGACGCCTTCGGGAGGTGTCCCGAGACCATTTAAACAAAGTCCCAGCAGTTCTTCACCGACATATACTTCGAGAGGATGATTTTCGTTTTCCACGATACATCCGTTTCCGACACCCTCAACATGCGAGTACGGCATCAGAAGTGTTTTTCCCTCTCTGAATCCCACGACTTCCGCGCTGGCAAGCGCCCTGCTTCCGTCCTTGGAATAGATCGTGCATATATCACCGAGTTTACTGTCGGGGCCGTAACTTTCAAGCGTCAGACCTACGGCGTTTGCTATCTTACCCTGTGATTTAAAAAACGCCCGTTTCTCGAGTCTTTTATACTTTGTCTCATCAAAAGAAACTTCAAGCATCAGCCCGTTCCCCCGTATGAAAGAACGCGAAGCGTCTTTGAAAGTTCTTCAAGCTCGGTATCTATGGAACAGTCCATGATACCGAAAAGTGTTTCGACTTTAACATTTCCGGGATCGAGTCTGTCATCCGAAACAACCGACAATTCGGACTTAAGTCCCGAATCGTTTTTAAGGTCTTCTTTTACATTGTTGATACCTTCATAATCGTCGGGACTTACGCGGATGATTATGTCTTCATCGCCTGAAGCGTTAAACAAAGCTGCCGTTACAAGCGTCTGTATCACGTCCTTGCGCGAATAAAGCGAATCACCGAATACGCCTTTATATATTCTGACTATCGTCTCCACGATCCTGGGTTCAAGATTAAGTGCAAGTTTTTTGTATTCGTCTTCAAGCTGTGCGGCGCGGGCGTTTAGTTCTGCGTCTCTTGCCCGGTATTCGTCCAAAGCTTTTTTAGACCCTTCCGAGTAACCGGCTTCATAGCCCTCTTCCCTGGCGCGGGTTCTTAACTCTTCTATCTCATTTCTTGCATTTTCGCGGATGGCATCGATCTCTTTTAATGCCTCCTCTTTCATGTGAAGGATATCTTCCGCCGTTTCACCCGGGGCTTCAACATTATGCTCAAAGCCTTCGTTTTCTATCTCGCCTTCTCCGGATATCGCAGCTTCGTTGACCGCTGCACCGGAATCCCTGTCAGCCAGCAGTTCTGCCATTGCAAGGGGATCGATGTTTTCTTCCCCGCCGCCGTTTATAAAGCCCGTGTTGTCGTCATCGTCAAGATTTTCCCTTAAAACGCCCGAAAAGCCTTCTAGCCGTTTGGCTACAAGGCTGTTGGTATCGATAACCTTAAAGTTCTCTTCACTGAACTGTATGAAATTGGACTTAACGATATTAGACAACTATCTCGTCTCCTCCGCCTCTCGAAATAACGATCTCTCCGGAATCCTCGAGCTTTCTGATGATATTTACTATCTTCTGCTGAGCTTCCTCTACGTCCTTCATACGTACGGGACCCATGAAGTCCATATCTTCCTTGATCATTACGGCAAGACGCTTTGAAAGGTTGTTGAATATAGCATTCTGAACCTGTTCATTGGCCGACTTAAGAGCCATTTCAAGGTCATTGTTGTCAACATCACGCAGCACTCTCTGGATCGCGCGGTCTTCGAGCAACAGGATATCTTCGAATACGAACATCTTTTTGCGGATCTCGTCTGCAAGTTCTGGTTCTTCGATCTCGAGAGTTTCCATGATATGTTTTTCGGTTCCGCGGTCTACGGTATTAAGTATATCTACAACAGCATCCACACCGCCGATGATGGTGTAATCCTGATTG
>JAEEJD010000228.1 GCA_016281675.1 Lachnospiraceae bacterium | reverse complement strand
TCGGCAAAGTGAAGCGCCACAGCTTCCATCAACGCAGGTTTCTTTGGTGAACCGAATTCATATTCCCCGTGATGAGCTAGAATACAGTGAGTGACCTCGGAATACAGCTTGGGCGGAAAATCACTCATGGCATCCATTTTCTCCATCGCCATGTGTGCACCCATCACAATATGTCCCATCAGCTGTCCCTCATCGGTATAATCGTTTAAGGGGAATTCGGACAGCTCCCTTGTCTTTCCGATATCGTGAAGGATCGCGACCGTGATCAGAAGATCCCTGTTCAGCATAGGATACGCCTTCGCAAAATAATCACACATATTCGTGACCGACAGGGTATGCTCGAGAAGTCCTCCGACAAACCCGTGATGAACCGCCTTTGCCGCGGAGCTTTTCCTGAACTTTTTCGCAAATGCCTCATCGGACAAAAACGAGTCCAGAAGCTTTTTCAGATGCTGATTACCGATGCCGTCCGCGTATGCCTTCAGCTCACTCCACATTTCTTCAATGTTACGCTCGGATACGGGAAGATAATCCGACGGATCGTATTCGCCTTCGCCGCATTTTCTGACGCGCTTTATGTTTAACTGATTGGCGCCCTGAAAACTGTTTACGACCGCATTGACGCAAATGTAATCCAGAACGTCGAAATCTTCTATTCCCGCCGAATTGGGATCCCATATCATCGCATCTATGCTTCCAGTCCTGTCGGAAAGAATCAGCTTGTCATACGGCTTACCGGTCTTTGTCACATCCGACTTCTTGGCCTTTACGAGATATGTTTCATTAATGTTTTCTCCCTCGGAGAGGGTGTTTATATATCTCATCTCAATTCCTCCAGAGTTACTTCATATGTCATCTCGGTATATCCGTCACGGCCGGGACGTTCAAGTTTCACCGTCACTATATCCTGAGGCTGATAGTTCAGGATAGCATGTTTGTAATCGGTGAACGAACCTATCTCAACCGTGCCTATTTTCTCAATTACGTCTCCTATCCTGATGCCGACGTTCATGGCAGGAGAATCGGCAACAACTTCCTTGACGAACGCGCCCATCGGAACTCCCCTGTCGGCATTCGCCTCTGCGGTAACGTCTGTCCCGATTATCCCGAGTGTCGAAAGTGCCTGGCCGTTCGACATCTTCTCAATATAATCTGATATATCTGATACCGAATATGCCCTCAAAAGATTAGGCATGTTTCCGGACATATCTTCGTGGCAGATTATTCCTACGATTCTTCCGTTATAATTAACCAGAACTCCGCTTGCGGATGTGCTCGCATAAATATCCGTCGATATGATCCGCACGTTTGAATCTTCCTTATCAAGAACGACCGAATTGGATGTGATCTGACCCATACCGACCGATCCCGCGGCTCCGTAAGGTGCACCGACAGCCACGATCGGAACTCCGACAGCGCTTGTGGCAATGCTTCCGAACTGTGCCATCTCCATCTGTTCCTTTGTCTTGTCGGTGATCCTCTCAAGATCTATCGATACGATGCAAAGACCCGTGTTCACGTCCGAGTTCTTCACCCTTGCGGCGTACGTTTCCCCATCACAAAATGTTACTCTGACGTTTCGTGCATTATGAAGAACATCCGACGGCGAGATCATTAAAAGTTCCTTGCCGTTGTCCGCAATTATCAGTCCGGTAGTCGAGTTGTTGTTCTCATATGAGTTGTTGAACCAGTCCGTATTCGAGCTTATTCCCGCAACCGTTACAAGACTCTTCTGCGTTGCTTCCGCTACGGAAGAAACTTTGCGAAGAAGGGTTCTGTAATCATCAAGTTCGAGCTCTTTTTCTATCGTCTCGACAATATTGTTGACAACAACTTCTTTGCCTTCTTCCGAAGCACCTTCGCTGGCGGATTCCGTACCGCCCTGTGCCTCTTTTGACTCCGCACCTGCGGAATCCTTGTCCTCGGGCTCCTTTGTATCCTGCGGCTGATCTGCCGGATTGTCATGTTCCGGTGCAACAAAAGGCTCTATAGGCTCATCTTCCTGCGCCGTCTCATCGACCGGAAGTGAGACCGGCTTTGTATCGCTTGCCGGATACATATATGCCTGCAGTCTCGGAAAACAGATCAGTACCGTAAGGCAGGTACAGACTCCGAACAGAACCGCAAGAAATATCGTTGTGATTATCTTCCTGAAAAGCTTACGTTTGTTGACCGGCGGTTTCTTTATTGTCTCGGTTATGAACTCGTAATTTTCCTGTTCTTTTTCTTCCATTGAATCTCCCTGATGATGCATTGACCGTTCAACTGTTAATTATACAAAAAATCATGTTATTCCACAACTTAAACCCTCCCCTTTCATTGCCTGATAGGGCTTTTTCTGATATCATTATTCCGTTATGAACGGGAAATATCTGAAGACTCTCGAATACGACAAGATCATAGGAATGCTGGCGGATCACACATCCACGGAGCTTGGTCGGGCAAAAGCATCCTCGCTCCAACCGTCAACATCTCTTTTTGATATAGAGTTATTCCAGCAAAACACCGAAGATGCGCTGGGGCGGATCCTGCGTAACGGATCGATATCCTTTGCGGCAAAGGGCAGTATGACAGATGCCGTCTCCCGCCTCGAAAAAGGCAGCTCTCTTTCGGCTGCGGATCTTCTTCTTATCGCCGATCTTCTTGATAATGTACTGCGCGTCAAATCGTACGGGCAGACCGACGATGACACCTCGGATTCTTTATCCGATCTTTTCAGCGTGCTGATCCCTTTGTCTCCCATCTCAAAAGAGATCCGAAAATGCATCATATCGGAAGATGAGATATCGGATGATGCCAGCGGGAATCTCAGAAGCATCAGAAGAAAGATGAAAAGCGTCAACGACAAGATCCATTCGAGACTATCCGGGATGGTATCGGATACATACAGAAATTACCTTCAGGATGCCGTCATAACGATGAGAGACGGAAGGTACTGCATACCCGTAAGAGCGGAATACAAAAACAACGTTCCGGGAATGATCCATGACCAGTCGGCCTCATCATCGACCTATTTCATAGAACCGTCCGACATAGTGACATACAACAACGAACTTCGTGAACTCGAGATCGAGGAAATGCGCGAGATCGAGAAGATACTCTCCGAACTGTCCGACCGGTGCCGTGAGCATACGGTTGAAATATCCGCGGATATCGAAACTGTCACGGAACTTGATTTTATATTTGCAAAAGGATCCCTTGCGCTTGAAATGGGTGCAAGCCGCCCCGTATATAACGAAAACGGGATCATAAGACTCAAAAAAGCAAGACATCCCCTGCTTGATGCCAAGACCGCCGTTCCTATAAACGTTACTCTCGGTGAGGATTACGATCTTCTTATCATCACCGGACCCAACACGGGAGGCAAGACCGTATCACTCAAAACAGTCGGGCTTCTTACTCTCATGGGACAGTCGGGCCTTCATATTCCCGCAGGCGACAAAAGCGATCTTTCCGTGTTTGACGAAGTGTTTGCGGACATCGGTGACGAGCAGAGCATAGAACAGAGCCTGTCCACTTTCTCATCGCATATGAAGAACATAGTCCGGATACTCGATTCGGCAAAAGAAGGCTGCCTGTGTCTGTTTGACGAACTCGGTGCCGGAACTGATCCGACCGAAGGTGCGGCTCTGGCCATCTCGATCCTTGAGGCCCTTCACGTCAAAAAGATCCGTACGATGGCAACCACCCACTACAGCGAGTTGAAGATATACGCCCTTAACACTCAGGGTGTTGAAAACGCCTGCTGCGAATTTGATGTTGAATCGTTAAAACCGACATACAGACTGTTGACGGGAATACCGGGAAAGAGCAACGCATTTGCCATTTCTCAAAAGCTCGGCCTACCCGATTCGATAATAGATAAGGCAAAAGAGCAGATCTCCTCACAGGATTCCTCATTTGAGGATGTCATTGCCCGTCTTGAAAAAGACCGCATTACGATCGAAGAAAACCGCCGAGAGATCGAAAACTACAAACACGACATAGAAGTACTGAAGAATACGTACGAACAGCGCAGGGAGAAGATAAACGAAACCAAAGAGCGCATCCTTAACGAAGCCCGGGAAGAAGCCCGCGCCATACTTAAAGATGCCAAGGACCTGGCCGACTCGGTTATCCGCGATATCAATAAGAACGGCGGAAACGTCAGAGAATTGGAAAACGGCCGAAGTGCACTTCGTAAAGCCATGAACGATAATGCACCCGCCTCCGTCGCAAAGAAGACTTCGGAGAAGAGCAAACACAAGGCATCCGATTTTACCGTAGGTTGTGATGTCAGGATCATTTCAATGGATCTTACGGGCCACGTTCACACAAAACCTGATGCAAAAGGAAATCTGTTTGTGCAATGTGGTATTATGAATATAAGCACCAACATTTCCGATCTTGAGCCGATCGAATCAAAAGACGAAAAGAGCGGAAAAGAATTTGCCAAAAAGTTTGCCGCTTCCAAAGGTTCTCTGTCGAAAGCGTCAAACATCTCATCCGAGATCAACCTTATCGGATTGACTGTCGATGAGGCTATAGCAAAGCTCGACAAGTATCTTGACGATGCATACCTTTCGCACCTGTCAAGTGTCCGGATCGTACACGGCAAAGGCACCGGGGCTCTCAGAAGCGCCGTTACAAAACATCTTAAGAAAGTTTCGTATGTCGCAAATCACCGTGCCGGTGAATTCGGAGAAGGCGACGCAGGCGTTACGATAGTTGAATTCAAATAAGAATCCGATCATATAAAAAGGAGTAATACCATGGCAGGAAAACAGAAGATCCTGATAGTAGATGACGACGAGAACATCGCTGAGCTTATCGCACTCTATCTTGCAAAGGAATGCTTTGACACAAAGATCGTAAACGACGGTGAGTCGGCCCTTTCCGTTTACGAAACATATGAGCCTAACCTCATACTTCTCGATCTCATGCTTCCCGGAATAGACGGATACCAGGTATGCAGAGAGATCAGGTCCAAGAACCCCACACCGATCATTATGCTGTCGGCCAAGGGAGAAGTGTTTGACAAAGTGCTCGGGCTTGAGCTCGGTGCCGACGACTATATGGAGAAACCGTTTGATTCCAAGGAACTTGTCGCAAGAGTCAAAGCGGTCCTTCGAAGATGTTCACATGCCAAGATACCGGCTCCGACATCCGATACAAAAGTCGTTGAATATCCCGATCTTGTCATCAGCCTGAACGATTATTCCGTTTTATACAATGGTCAGTATCTCGATATGCCTCCGAAGGAGATAGAGCTCCTGTTCTTCCTCGCTTCACAGCCCAACCAGGTGTTCACGAGAGAACAGCTTCTTGATCATATATGGGGATACGAATATGCGGGAGATACAAGAACCGTTGACGTTCATATCAAGAGACTCCGTGAGAAGATCAGGGATCATCAGTCGTGGAGACTTCACACCGTCTGGGGTGTCGGATACAAGTTCGAGGCGCGTTCCGTATGAAGAAAAACCGCAAGTTATATTACAAATTTATACTTGCGTATATATGCTTTGCCGTACTGTGCGTTGCCGTTGTCCTCGTAATAACTTCCCCCATCACATACAACTTTCTCGTCAAACAGAAAGCAGCGGAACTGTACAAATCCGCAAACGTCATTTCAAACACCTATGCGGAGTATTTTTATGATGACGCTCTTTCAACGGAGGACGTCAAGGAACAGCTTAAGGCCGCGGGTGATTTTTCGTCCCTGACGATCTGGATAATGAACACCGACGGTGAAGTGATCTACAACTCCGCTGCCGGAAGCCGCGGATCGGTATTTTCCGTTGATGGATTCGCAATGGAAGAGACAAGCCGAAGCTTTTTCCGCGAAGGAGATTTCTACGGTCAGTTCAACGAGAATATGCTCTCGGTATTATCTCCGATAATGAACAATTATAACCTCAAGGGTTACGTCGTTATACACTCTCCTCTTGCAAGGATCCGTGAACAGAGAAACGATCTGAACCTCATCATCCTTGCGACCGTTGCCGTCGTTTTCGTTCTTTCCACTTTCATTCTTATAGTCTTTACGGACATTGTTT
>JAEEJD010000227.1 GCA_016281675.1 Lachnospiraceae bacterium | reverse complement strand
GGGGCGTCTTTCTTAAATGTCGAATAGTATCTGTATCCGACATAAATATCTTCCGCATAGCAGTTATATTCGGGGCTTCCGAAATTGGGGAACGCGGGGGTCTCCTCAATTTTCTTTGCTATCGTATCGGTCAGTTTTCCGGAAGGAGAAACATTTCCCACGATAACATCGGTTGCTCCGAGAGCCCCGACTTCTCCGCCCTGCCATATGTAAAGAATGGCATCAGGATTTGCTTCCTCTATATCCGTCATGTCAAGAACCGCGCTGACATTCATGAGAACGATCACCTTGGAGAATGCCGCCCTGACCGTGCGGAGCATATCGGCCTCTATGTCGGAAAGCCTGTATGCGCCCTTCTTGTCGGCGTAATCCTGCTCTTCTCCCGCGGTCCTTCCGATAAGAACTATCGCGATATCCGATTCCTCTGCAGCCTTTTTCGCGACGGATTCTTCAAGTGCCATCTCTTCCTGCGACCAGGGTTCGGCTCCGAAACCGGCTCCCATATCATAGGGATGAGTCTTGTCGAACTCCGCATAAATTGCCTTAAGTCCCTCGTTTAATATTATTCCTTCTTCCTCAAGCGCCTCGGGTATTGTCCAGACTTTTCCGGCATTTACCATTCCGCCCGAGCCGGTTCCGCTCTTGTAATAATGGCTCTGGATACGTCCGAAAAGAGCAACGTTGGTTCCCTTTTTCACGGGGAGTACATTGTCTCTGTTCTTAAGCAGAACCACACCTTCCGCTACTGCCTGACGTGCTGCCTTTTCATATTCTCTGCGGTCAAGTTTCATATATTGAACCTTTCTTATTTATCGCTTATCTCTGAGTGAAGAGCCTGAAGTGACTTGATCTCGCTCTTCTTTCCGGATTCCATATACTTAATTCCGTCTGCCGCCGCCTTTGCTGCCGCGATGGTTGTAATGTAGGGAATCTTCTTTCGTATTGCGGCTTTTCTGAGATAGCTGTCATCATGCACGCTGTCTTTTCCGACAGGTGAGTTGATAACAAGATCTATCTCCTTATTCTCGATTGCGTCGAGAACATTGGGTCTGCCCTCGTAAAGTTTCTTAACCTTGGTCGCCTTGATTCCGGCTTCGGTGATAAGATCGTAAGTTCCGCCGGTAGCGAGGATGTTGAAGCCGTCCTCCTCGAAGAGCTTTGCGACTTCCACGATCTCGGCCTTGTCCTTGCGGTTTACCGAAAGGAGTACGGTTCCGCCCATAGGAAGAGGTGACTGAACTGCCTCCTGAGCCTTGACGAAAGCTTCTCCGTATGAAGGTGAAAGTCCGAGAACTTCACCTGTCGAGCGCATCTCGGGTCCAAGGATCGGGTCAACTTCCTGGAACATATTGAACGGGAATGCCGCCTCCTTTACTCCGTAGTAAGGGATGTTCTGCTCCTTAAGAGAAGGAACGGGTGAAGGCTTTCCTGTAAGCTCCGCGGTGATGATCTCCGTAGCAAGAGGAACCATTCTTATGTTGCAGACTTTTGATACAAGAGGAACTGTTCTCGATGCTCTGGGATTTGCCTCGAGCACGAATACCTTTCCGTTCTCTATCGCGTACTGCATGTTCATAAGTCCTTCTACATGCATCTCCTCTGCGATCTTTCTGGTGTACTCTTTGATGGTCTCCAGATTGTCGGCAGGGATATGAGCCGAAGGAATGATACATGCGGAGTCTCCCGAATGAACACCCGCAAGCTCGATATGCTCCATTACCGCGGGAACGAAAGCATGGGTTCCGTCGCAGATCGCATCCGACTCACACTCGAGCGCATGATTGAGGAAACGGTCGATCAGGATCGGTCTGTCGGGCGTAACTCCTACTGCGGCACGCATGTAATCGGTCATCTGATCATCATCATAGACAACTTCCATTCCTCTTCCGCCAAGTACGTATGACGGGCGCACCATTACGGGATATCCGATCTTGTTTGCGATACCCTTTGCCTCGTCGACGGTTGTTGCCATTCCGGATTCGGGCATCGGTATTCCGAGTTTGTCCATAACAGCTCTGAACTGGTCCCTGTCCTCCGCAAGGTCGATAACTTCGGGTGAAGTTCCGAGAATCTTTACGCCGTTCTTTTTAAGATCCGCCGCAAGATTGAGAGGGGTCTGTCCGCCGAACTGTGCGATAACACCGAGGGGCTTCTCCTTTTCGTAAATACTGAGCACATCTTCCAATGTGAGCGGCTCAAAATAAAGCTTGTCGGATGTATCGTAGTCGGTCGAAACAGTCTCGGGATTACAGTTAACGATGATTGTTTCGAATCCGAGTCTCTTAAGTGCCATTGCTGCGTGTACACAGCAGTAATCAAATTCGATACCCTGTCCGATACGGTTCGGTCCGCCGCCGAGTATCATGATCTTTTTATTGTCGGATGTAGGATTCTTGTCGGGTGCGTTGTAAGTTGAGAAGTAATATGCGCTGTTCTCGGTTCCGCTTACATGAACGCCTTCCCATGTCTCGACAACACCGATTGCTTTTCTTCTGTTTCTGATCTCATCCTCGGGAATCTCAAGAAGCTGGCTTAAATATTTATCCGAGAATCCGTCTTTCTTTGCGGCGGTGAGAACATCATCCGAAGGAAGCTTTCCTTTCATGGAAATAAGCTTTTCCTCTTCCTCTACAAGTTCTTTCATCTGCTCGAGGAAGTAATGTTTTACCTTGGTTATATCAAATATCTCATCCGGTGTAGCGCCTTTTCTGAGTGCTTCGTAGATGAGGAAATATCTTTCGCTCGAAGGAACCGAAAGCTTGTTGAGAAGCTGCTCTTTTGTAAGCTCGCCGAAATTCTTGGCATGTCCGAGTCCGTATCTGCCTGTCTCGAGTGAGCGGATGGCTTTCTGGAAAGCTTCCTTGAAGTTCTTTCCGATGCTCATTACCTCGCCGACTGCACGCATCTGTGTTCCGAGCTTGTCCTCGACTCCTTTGAATTTTTCAAATGCCCAACGCGCGAATTTGATAACAACATAATCTCCGTCGGGAACATATTTATCAAGAGTTCCGTACTTTCCGCAGGGGATGTCCTTGAGAGTGAGTCCGCATGCGAGCATTGCGGAAACAAGCGCTATCGGGAAACCTGTTGCCTTTGAGGCAAGCGCAGATGAACGGGATGTACGGGGATTGATTTCAATAACGATAATGCGGTCCGATACGGGATCATGGGCAAACTGTACGTTTGTCCCGCCGATAACCTGTACCTTGTCAACTATCTTGTATGCCTGCTCCTGGAGCTTTTTCTGGCATTCCTCGGAAATTGTGAGCATGGGAGCGGAGCAGAAAGAATCTCCTGTGTGAACTCCGAGAGGATCTATGTTCTCGATAAAGCATACCGTAATCATATTTCCTTCGCTGTCTCTTACGACTTCGAGTTCAAGTTCTTCCCATCCCAGTACCGATTCTTCTACAAGAACCTGTCCTACAAGCGAAGCCTGAAGGCCTCTCGCACAGACAGTCTTTAATTCCTCGGTGTTATATACAAGGCCGCCGCCTGCACCGCCCATTGTGTATGCGGGACGGAGAACTACGGGGTAGCCTAATTTGTCAGCTATCGCAAGTGCCTCATCAACCGAGTATGCAACCTCTGAACGTGCCATCTCGATTCCGAGACTGTCCATGGTCTTTTTGAATTCGATGCGGTCCTCACCGCGCTCGATCGCGTCGACCTGTACGCCAATTACTTTAACATTGTATTTCTCGAGGATTCCCTCTTTGTTGAGCTCCGCACAGAGGTTAAGTCCGGACTGGCCTCCTAAATTGGGAAGGAGTGCATCGGGACGCTCTTTAGCGATTATCTGCTCAAGCCTTTTAACATTAAGCGGCTCTATATAAGTTACGTCCGCGGTCTCAGGATCCGTCATTATTGTTGCGGGGTTTGAGTTGACGAGAACTATCTCGTATCCAAGTTTTTTAAGCGCCTTGCACGCCTGGGTTCCGGAATAGTCAAACTCGCAAGCCTGGCCTATTACAATAGGTCCCGAACCGATAATAAGAACTTTTTTGATGTCGTCACGCCTGGGCATAAAATGAAATCCTCTCTTTACTAAAACTTTCTGAATATACAAACATCTCAGCGGACCTGGATCCGCCGAGATGTTTAAAGAACTCTTTAATTACTCTTCTTCCGGTGCGCGCTTCAAAATGAGGTTTGTAAGGATACCGAGTATCAATGCACACGCAACCTCGGTGATCGTAACCGATCCGAAGTTCAGTGTGAGTCCGCCGATACCGGCGATAAGGATTACGGATACAACGAAGAGGTTCTTGTTCTTGTTAAGATT
>JAEEJD010000226.1 GCA_016281675.1 Lachnospiraceae bacterium | reverse complement strand
TAATCCCGAGCTGTCATACGGAAGTCATATCTTCCAGGATCTTGTTGAAGCACAGATCCTATACACCGCTGTATTTAACAATGAAAAAACCATACATTATTCGCCCGAAAAACTTGCGTCATCCAGGGATGTCATTTCGATGTTTGATCAGGATGAAACACTGGCCGGTATCGTTCATGTATATGATCTCAGCGACAGAGAGTGCACAGTTTATAATGATGTTGCAAATGAACATTTGATGATCACATATTCATAATGAATATGATGAGGCCGAAGATCTTTCAGATCCCGGTATATCGAATTATGTTATGGGAATCCTCGTTTGTGAAAATGATTGTTTTACGCTATAATCGTTGATAAGAGAGGACTTAAAAAGTGACCCGGGAATCTTTAACGTTTGTTATTTTTTTGATACATGCAGGTTGAGGTGAGTTTAGGCGGTAGGTGACGTTTCTGTGACGTGAGTGATGGTATTATGAATTCACCAGAGAAGGACAGGGTTCTTCTTGAAATTGATGAAAGAACGTGAAGATTAGGTCTGATATTTAAGGAGGAGAAGAAATGAGAAAAGTCAGAGAAGAAGACCTTATGAATGTAAAGGGTGGAATGAAGATAGTGGTTACTAAATCTCCGAAGTTCTTAACACCGATATTGAAACTTATATTCAAAGTCAAAAAAACGTTAGGTGGGGGAGATGTTACCGATTTACCTGACAATTAACAGATTGTTCATAATTAGAGCCTCTTTTGCGTTGCGCTTGTCAGGTGAGAAAATATGTTTCATAAAAGGAGTTGAACGTGTCAAAGATCTATGAAATATACGGAACCGATTCACATGAAATGACAAAAAGCCTGATGAATGCGGGAAATGTTGCGGACAAGATTCCAAGAGGGGCAAGCATAGCCCTTAAGCCAAACCTTGTCCGGGAAGGAAGTCCCGAGACAGGCGCAACCACACATGCCGGTGTGCTTTCCGGCTGTATCGAGTACCTCAAGGAGTCGGGATTTTCGGACATATCGATAATTGAGAGCTCCTGGATAGGCGGCAATACGCAAAGATCATTTAAGGCCTGCGGTTATGACAAGGTATGTGAGAAATACAGCGTGCCGTTTTATGACCTGAAAACAGATAAGATGAGGATGGTTGATACGCCTCTTCGTCCGATGGAGATAGCAGCAAAAGCGCTTGATGCCGATTATCTGATCGATCTTCCTGTGCTCAAGGGTCATTGCCAGACACATATAACGTGCGCTCTTAAGAATCTTAAGGGTTGTATCCCCGATAAAGAGAAGAGGCAATTCCATAATGAAGGATTGTTCAAACCGATAGCGGCACTTGCCTCGGCGCTTATTCCCGATCTTGTTATCGTAGACAGTATATGCGGTGATCTGTACTTTGAGGATGGCGGAAACCCCGTTCATACAAACAGGATGATGCTCGGATTTGATGCGGTTCAGATGGACGCATACGGGTGCCGGCTCATGGGATTAAAGCAGGAGAACGTGCCGTATATCAGCCTTGCCGAGAAGTGGGGAGCCGGGCATGTGGATTTGTCAGACGATGATATAGTAAGACTCAACGAACCTGTTAATTCACAGGAATACCCTCCGGCATCAGGACTTGTAAAAAAACTTACAGGAAATGTAAAAGCCGACAGTGCATGCTCAGCCTGCTATGCGGCACTTGTAAGGGCGCTGTATATTTCCGACAAAGAAGGACATCCGGTAAAGGATAAGATATGTATCGGCCAGGGATATCAGAAGAAGACCCCGGACGGTATTGGAATCGGCAGATGCTGTCAAAAAGCGGGCATCTGTGTCATGGGATGCCCGCCTACTCCTGAATCAATAATAAAACAGTTAAGATCTTTGTGATCAAATGCTGTATACGTAATTAATCTGATATCTTCCAGTTGTTACGGCCGCTTTCCTTCGCTTTGTACAAGGCTTCATCAGCCCGTGCGAGAGTAGCCTTATAGTTTTCATCGGATGATTCGAAATATGCAAATCCCATTGACGACGTGATCTTCTGATCTTCGCTCAGTCCGTCAATGGATATCCCTCTTACTGAGTTGAGTATCTTATCTGCTATGGAAGGCAGGATATCTCTCGGAATGTTTTGGAGTACTACGACAAACTCATCGCCGCCCCAACGGATGACAGTATCCGAAGAGCGGGTACAGGCTTTAACTGCACCTACAAAAGACTTCAGAACGCTGTCCCCCAACTCATGTCCGTATCCGTCATTGAACTGTTTAAAATAATCCACATCCATCATTAGAATAACAGTATCGGATTTGCCTCCCGCAAAGGCTTCGAATTCATCTTTGAGAAGACGTTCCCCAAAGGATCTCGAATTGGCGCCTGTCAGAGTGTCCCGGTTGAGCTTGCTGTTGAGTTCCTGATGCTTTTTTTCGAATTCCATGTTCTTGGCCCTGCGATAAAAATACAGCATGAAAAAGAGCATCATAAGCCAGATAAGTGCAACCGCCGTAATCGCGATCGACTGATATGAGCGCATATGTTCCTTGGCCTGAAGCCTGTAGTGCTCGATGTCGTCCAGATTGACTCCCATACATATTATCCAGTCAAAAGGCTCGTACAGTTTTGCATAGGTGACCTTTTCGGTAACCTCGTCGGAATTGAGTTTTTTGAATGCATAGTTCTGATATATCTCGCCATCCTTTTTGATACCTTCAAGCTCTATCTCGTAAGCTTTCATGCCCATCTCATTAACGGTATTGGTTGAAAGCAGGCTCCCTTCGGTGTCGGTCAGATTCCGATGTATGAGCCTGATGGCATAATCGTCGCCGCCGTTATAATCAAGAACCTTCTGTATCCACATGTATGCGCCATCGGAGTGCTGCTCCTCATAGATCCGTTTTCTTGCAAGACGGATCATTTCCTTCTCGGTATCTTCTTCGGTGGCATCGGGGTTATTTTCAAGAAATGCTTTTCGTTCTCCGTCTATGTATATGATCATGTTGTTGACGTACTCGGAGAGCATGTTTTTCTTAACGGCCATCGTGGTATTGTACGTCATGTTTGCACTGATAGATGAAACAACCCTTGAGAATATGGTTATCAACACAAAACAGACCAGCAGCCCTGCCGCCAGAATAACCGATGACCTTATCAAACCGTTTCTTTTACTGCTCATGACCTTACCTCACATATTCGTTTATTCTATCACTTTAACATGCCTATGTTCAAATCATTTCTGCGGGTTTATAATCATGATCAGAGAAAGGACGGAAGAAGAAATGTCAACTGTTATCATCGGTTTATTGATACCGTTTGTCGGGACTGCGGCAGGATCCGCATGTGTATTCTTTCTGAAAGATGAGATAAAGAGTGGGGTACAGCGTGCACTGACAGGGTTCGCCGCCGGAGTAATGGTTGCGGCATCCATCTGGAGCCTGATAGTTCCGGCGATAGAACAGTCTGAAGATATGGGGAGATTTGCTTTCGCGCCGGCATTTATGGGATTCTGGGCAGGAATACTGTTTCTTCTGCTTCTCGATCATATAATCCCGCATCTGCATGTGGCAACGGATGAGACGGAGGGCCCTCGAAGCCAACTGACGAGGACCGCGATGCTCGTTCTTGCGGTCACGCTTCATAACATCCCGGAAGGAATGGCTGTGGGAGTAGTATATGCGGGCCTTGTGAGCGGATCATCGATGATAACGGCAGGCGGAGCACTGGCGCTGGCGCTTGGTATCGCGATACAGAACTTTCCCGAAGGAGCCATAATATCCATGCCGCTCTATGCGGAAGGAAAGAATAAGGGAAAATCGTTCATCCTCGGTGTTGCCTCGGGAGCGGTGGAACCTGTATTCGGAGGACTGACGGTGATACTGGCGGCTCTTATCGTTCCGGCAATGCCGTATCTTCTGTCGTTTGCGGCAGGCGCAATGCTGTATGTTGTTGTGGAGGAACTCATCCCCGAAATGTCGGCGGGCGAGCATTCAAATATAGGAGTCATTTCTTTTGCTGTCGGGTTCAGCCTGATGATGGCACTCGATGTGGCACTCGGATAGAAAAAAGCGCAAAATCAATGAAACAACGATAAAACGTTAAAAAACGGGCATCGAAAGGTGTCCGTAAATTTGTGTTCAAAAAGGGGTTGACATGTTAGCGCAGGCTTACTATAATATGACATGGTTAGCGAGCGCTAACCAATATAATTACCCCAAAGTTAGCCAAAGCTAACTAATGATAAGGAGGGAAAAATGATGCCTCTTATTTTTGCGGAAAAGGAACAGCCGCAGATCATAAGGAAGATAGGCGGCAGCCCGGAAGTTAAGAAACACCTGGAAGATCTTGGCTTTAACGTCGGTGGGGAGGTCAGCATAGTCAGTACGCTCGGCACCAACCTGATCGTGAAGGTCAAGGAAAGCAGGGTGGCAGTCAGCGAAGAGCTGGCAAGAAAGATAATGATCTGAACGTAGAGAGATTATCAAAGGAGGAGAATGCAGTGAAGACATTAAGGGATGTGAAGATCGGAGAGGCGGCGAAGGTTGTCAAACTCCACGGAGAGGGCGCAACAAAGCGCAGGATCATGGATATGGGCATCACGAAGAACACGGAAGTACTCGTTCGTAAGGTTGCACCGCTCGGCGATCCTATCGAGATCAATGTGAGAAATTACGAACTGTCGATCCGTAAGGCGGATGCAGAGATGATCGAAGTACAGTGATGTTTCAGAAAGGATGAGAGAAAATGAGTTTACGGATTGCACTTGCAGGAAACCCGAACAGCGGTAAGACAACACTGTTCAATGCACTTACCGGATCCAACCAGTTCGTTGGAAACTGGCCGGGAGTTACGGTCGAAAAGAAGGAAGGAAAGCTTAAGAAGCATGATGATGTTACGATCACGGACCTTCCCGGTATCTATTCACTTTCCCCTTATACGCTTGAAGAGGTTGTTGCCAGAAATTATCTTATAGGAGAGCGTCCTGATGCGATCCTTAACATAATTGACGGAACCAACCTTGAGAGAAACCTTTATCTGACGACGCAGCTTACGGAACTCGGCATTCCGGTCGTTGTTGCGATAAACATGATGGATGTTGTCAGAAAGAACGGAGATAAGATCAATACAGAGGAACTGTCCAGACAGCTCGGATGTAAGATCATGGAGATATCCGCTCTTAAGGGTGACGGGATCATGGAAGCGGCTGAAGCGGCGATCAATGCTGCCGGCGGCACAAAGACCGTTCCCCAGCATACATTCTCGGGCCCTGTCGAACACGCCATCGCTCATATCGAAGAAGCAGTTGTTCATGATATGCCCGAAGAACAGCAGAGATGGTATGCGATAAAGGTGTTCGAACGTGACGACAAGGTCATGGATAAACTGAAGATCAGTGCAGATACACTTTCACATATCGAAAATGATATCGTTGCGGCAGAGAAGGAACTTGATGACGATGCCGAATCGATAATCACTAATGAAAGATACGTATATATCGCAGAGGTCATTAAGGCATGTTATAAGAAGAAAAATGCCGGTGGGCTCACAACATCGGATAAGATCGACAAAGTTGTCACAAACCGTATCCTTGGCCTGATCATATTCGTGCTTGTAATGTTTGCCGTTTACTGGGTTGCAATGGTCGGAGTCGGCGCTCCCGCAACAGACTGGGCAAACGACGGACTGTTCGGAGACGGATTCCATCTGTTTGGAATGGACGGAGGATACGAGGAAGTTGCGGAAGAATATGCGGATGCATCCGCGATCGTAGACGGATACGACGCATATGTTGAAGAAAACGGAACCACACCCGCAGATGAATTCACATATGAAGTCGAAGATGAGGAAACACTTGAGATTTCCGAAGAGACAGCAAGCATTGCGGATTATGAAGAAGCTGCGGCTACTCTTGAGAGGATCGGCGAAGAGCCTGATCCCGCAGAGTACGGCACCTGGATCCCGGGCATCCCGTCGCTTGTTGAATCGGCACTTGATTCAGCAGGTGCGGCTGACTGGCTGAAGGGCCTGATACTTGACGGTATCGTTGCCGGTGTCGGAGCAGTGCTCGGATTCGTCCCCCAGATGCTCGTACTGTTCTTCATGCTCGCGTTCCTTGAAGCGTGCGGATACATGGCCAGGATCGCATTCGTCCTTGACCGTATATTCAGAAGATTCGGCCTTTCCGGTAAATCATTCATCCCGATGCTCATCGGTGTAGGTTGCGGCGTTCCCGGAGTCATGGCCAGCCGTACGATAGAGAATGAGCGTGACCGCCGCATGACGATAATGACAACGACATTTATCCCCTGCGGAGCCAAAGTTCCGTTTATTGCCATGATAGCCGGAGCGATATTCGGAGGATCGGCATGGGTATCCACATCAGCATACTTCATCGGAATGGCTGCTATCGTAATATCCGGTATCATTCTCAAGAAGACAAAGATGTTTGCCGGCGATCCTGCACCGTTTGTCATGGAACTTCCGGCATACCATATGCCCACTCTCGGTAACGTGCTCAGGTCGATGTGGGAGCGCGGATGGTCGTTCATTAAGAAGGCAGGTACGATCATCCTTCTGTCGACGATCCTTGTATGGTTCACGAGCTTCTTCGGATTTACGGCAGATGGCTTCAGGATGCTCGCCGAAGACGAACTTGATATGTCGATCCTTGCCAAGATCGGTGGGGCCATCGCCTGGATATTCTCACCTCTCGGATGGGGTAACTGGCAGGCAGCCGTTGCATCGATCACGGGACTTGTGGCAAAAGAGAACATCGTCGGTACGATGGGAATACTGTACGGCAGCGGGGATATGACGGCATGGCAGGCACTTGCCGCAGCGTTTACCGGTATTACGGGATTTTCGTTCCTCGTGTTCAATCTGCTCTGCGCCCCCTGCTTTGCGGCGATCGGTGCCATTAAGCGTGAGATGAACAATCCGAAGTGGACGTGGTTCGCGATCGGTTATCAGTGCGGATTCGCATATATCATCGCACTCATGATCAATCAGTTCGGTGGCTTTTTCACCGGCGGAGCATACAGTATCTTAGGACTTATTGTGGCGATCGCGGCACTTGTTGCTATAATATATATGCTGTTCTTTAAGAAATATAAGGAAGCTGACAGACTCAGCTCGGGTATTGTTAAGGAGGCATAAAAATGTTTACATGGATAGCTGCCAATCTCGGAACCATCATTATTTCGCTGCTTTTGATAATTGCGGTGGCGGCTATCATACGCAAACTGATAAATGACAAAAAGCATGGAATCTCCTCCTGCGGCGGGAATTGCGCACACTGCAACATGTGCGCATCCTGCCATAGGAAGCCATAGCGAAGTTAAAATACACGATCAAAGAGAAGGTAACAGGAGGATAAAAAATGAGCTGGAGCAAAGTCGGAATATTTGCACTTGGAACATTGTTCGGATTGGAAGGCATAAAGATACTGTCCTCAAAGGACGCAAAGAAAGTATATACGCACTGCACAGCGGGAGTTCTGCGCGGAAAAGACACGGTGCTCGATCAGGTCACACTGCTCCGGGAGAACTGCTCGGACATCTATGAGGATGCAAAAGCGATCAACGAGGAAAGATACGCAAAAGAGGCCGAAGAAGAGATCGCACAGTAATTGCCGGAGATAAAATGAGATACACGATCAAGCATGATGCAAACAACAGATTAAGGGTACATCTTCCGATGAAGCGAATGACTTATAAGGAAGCTGATACCCTTGATTATTATCTTCGATCCTTTGGACAGATAACTTTTATAAAGGTATACGAGAGAACGGCTGACGCGGTTGTCTGCTACAACTGCGATAAGGAAACCGTTATAGCGATACTCAGAGATTTTTCGTTTGAAAACGTCAATGTTCCCGAGAGAGTTCTGGAAACGTCCGGCAGGGAACTTGCGGCAAAGTATCATGACCGCATAGTGACTTCGATAATAGTTCATTACGCAAAAAGACTCCTGATACCGTTTGCGATAAGAAGATACTGGATACTGCTCAAGACTGTGCGATATGTGTTCAGGGGATTGAAAACGCTGAAAAAGGGCAGACTTCAGGTTGAACTCCTTGATGCGATAGCGATACTTGCAGCCGTTTTAACGAAAGATCACAAGACGGCTTCATCCGTCATGTTCCTTCTGAATATCGGCGATACGCTTGAGGAGTGGACGCATAAAAGGTCGGTTGATGACCTTGCAAGAAGAATGTCGTTGAATGTTGACAAGGTCTGGCGAATGAACGGCTCACAGGAAGAATTGACTGATGCGGATGATATCGGTATCGGCGACAAGGTCGTTGTAAGACTTGGGAGCATCATCCCCTTTGACGGCACGGTCGTAAAAGGCGATGCCATGGTCAATCAGGCATCCATGACCGGCGAACCGATCCCTGTGAGAAAAAGCGAAGGATCTTCGGTATTTGCGGGAACGGTCATAGAAGAAGGCGAGATAACGATATCGGTGGCCAAGGTATCGGGCAGCGGACGATTTGACGCCATCGTTAAGATGATAGAGGAGTCCGAGAAGTTAAAATCCTCACTTGAGGGCAAGGCGGAGCGTCTGGCAGACAGGCTCGTTCCGTATACTCTTGCGGCAGCGGGTTTGACTTACCTTGTCAGCCGTAATGTGACCAAGGCCGTGTCGGTTCTGATGGTCGATTATTCATGCGCACTTAAGATGGCAATGCCGCTTTCGGTGCTGTCCGCAATAAAGGAAGCTTCCGAGTATGACATAACGGTCAAAGGAGGAAAATTCCTTGAGGCAGTTGCCGATGCTGACACGATCGTGTTTGACAAGACCGGAACGTTGACGAAGGCTGATCCGCAGGTGGCAAAGGTCGTACCGTTCTGCGATGAGAGCGAGGATGAACTGTTACGGCAGGCGGCATGTCTGGAAGAGCATTTTCCGCATTCGGTGGCAAGGGCAGTTGTTGATGCTGCAACAAAAAAAGGTCTGATGCACGATGAACTGCATACCGATGTAGAGTACATAGTCGCTCACGGTATTGCTACTCACATAGAAGGAAAAAGAGCAGTCATAGGAAGTTATCACTTCGTGTTTGAAGACGAGGACGTTAAGATACCGGATGACATGAAAAAGAAGTTTGATGAGCTCCCGGATGAATATTCTCATCTTTATTATGCCAGGGAGGGAATGCTCTGTGCGTGCATTCTTATAGAGGATCCCCTGCGTGATGAATCAGCACGGGTAATCGCGGACCTTAAGGAACAGGGATTTGAACATATCGTGATGATGACCGGGGACAGCGAGCGGACAGCTGCAGCCATTGCGGCGTCAGCGGGAATTGATGAATATTATGCAGAGGTGCTTCCCGAAGACAAGGCAGGCTATATAGAAAAGGCCAGGGCAGAAGGAAGAAGAGTGATCATGGTAGGTGACGGGATAAACGATTCTCCTGCGCTCTCGGCATCCGATGCGGGGATAGCGATCAGTGAGGGAGCGGACATCGCCAGACAGATAGCCGATATCACGATAGGTTCCGAAAAACTCGAAAGCCTTGTCGTGCTCAGAAGACTCAGTGAACTGCTGATGAAGCGGATACGCTTTAACTACAGGACAATAGTAGGTTTCAACACAGCGCTTATTGCTCTGGGGGTAGCCGGATCCATACCTCCTGCAACATCGGCGATGCTTCATAACGGCTCGACGGTAGCGCTCGGACTGAACAGTATGACGCATCTTCTGCCCGAAGATAAAGGTGAAACAAATGCTAAATAAGAACTCGGCAAACGATTATCTTGAGAGCATCCTGATACTTCACAGGAAGAAGGGATACGCAAGATCGGTAGATATATCAAGACATCTCGGAGTTACAAAGCCGAGCGTCTGCAATGCTCTGAAGAAACTGAAGGATCAGCAGATGATCTACTTCGGAGAGAAAGGGCATATCTTCTTCACCGAAGACGGAAAGAGCATCGCGGAATATACCTATAATAAGAGCATGACGCTGAAGAAAGACTTAACGGATATAGGTGTCAGTGAAGATAATGCAACAAAGGGAGCAGGGCTTATCGGACATG
>JAEEJD010000225.1 GCA_016281675.1 Lachnospiraceae bacterium | reverse complement strand
GAGCGTGAACAGAATGATATGCGGATACTGCGTAACAAGCGTGATCATCTTGTTCGCGATACCGGGGCCGGGCAGATAATACTCCGACCAGAAATCGAAGCGGGCCCTTGTGTAGTTTGTCAGAACGTCGGCTGCGATCGTAAGGATCGCAAGTACAGTGATCTTGCCGGGATAACCTTTTCTGAAGAAGTCTGTGATCCGCTCCTCATTTGTTTCATATATCATTCCGAGAAGGAATGCGGCAGGGGAATTGACCCACCATTCACCCGAGAACCAGAACACTTTGAATCCCATGTACCATTTTGAGTCCAGTTCGGAAGACATGGGACTTGTCCATGCCTCGGATCCGGCCCACCACAGATAATGTCCGTTTACACAGAAAATCACACCAAGCGCAATGATGACTATGAACATGTATACGAGTTTCCTTGTTCGTGTTGCGCTTCCCTTAAAGATCAGCCGGAAAGCCAGATAGAGTATTGCAAGAACGATCGGATACCAGGCGTACTCGTTCATCATAGTGATACCGATGATGTTCGTGAACCACTGGAGAGGAGCGAGATGTACTCCTGCAATGAGGTTATAGATCCCGTAAAAAACAACGCTTGTGTAGAACGGGATAACGATGACCGGAAGCCTCTTCTTCAGAAATCCGTCAAGGTAGCCGGGTTTCATGTCGAGATTTTTCAAAAGTCCGTATCCCGAACAGAAGAAGAACAGCGATACGTACATGTAGCCGGCGTTTACGAAAGGTGCAAGCTCGCCTGCCGTCTGAAATACTTCCTCCTGGGAAATGTGATGAATGATGACTCCTATCGCAGCCAGTCCGCGCATGGACATCATAATATTGCGTGAAAGGTAATCCTCGTGGATCTTTCCGCGTCCGGAGAAAGATATTCCCCAAATAAAGATCAGCAAAATGAGAAATAAGACGGTATATGTGAGATACATGGAAGCCTCCCGAATGACCGGACATGCACTGCCCGAATTGTATTCGCAACGCATATAGTATAACATACTGTAAAGGAAAAAGTTGACAATGCGGGTAATGGGATATATACTTTAGTGGTTAAAAGCGTTAAAGTGCGAAAGCGAGGAGACAGTTATGATCATTGTACTTAAGCCGAATGCTGATGAGAAGAAATTCCATAAACTTGAATCATGGATAAAGGAAGACCTCGGCCTTGATATACATTTCAGTCAGGGTGAAGGCTCGACAATTCTCGGCCTTGTCGGCGACACTTCAAAAGTTGACATCGACGCCGTAAGCGCACTCGATATCGTTGAAAGCGTCAAGCGTATACAGGAGCCGTATAAGGCTGCCAACAGGAAATTTCATCCGCTCGACTCCGTGATCACGGTCGGTGATGTTAAGATCGGCGGAGGTAACTTTGTTAAGATCGCGGGTCCGTGTTCCGTGGAGACACCCGAGCAGATAATCGGTATCGCAAAGGCCGTCAAGGCAGCGGGCGCCAACATGCTCCGCGGCGGAGCGTTCAAACCGAGAACTTCGCCGTATGCTTTTCAGGGACTTGGCAAGACCGGTATAGATTATCTTCTCGAAGCCAAGAAGGCAACGGGTCTTCCGATCGTTACGGAGATCATGGAACTTACTGATCTTGACATGTTCGATGAAGTCGATGTTATCCAGGTCGGCGCGAGAAACATGCAAAACTTCAGACTGTTAAAAGAACTCGGAACGATCAAGAAACCCATCCTGTTAAAGCGCGGACTTGCCAACACGGTTGCGGAACTTCTGATGAGTGCCGAATACATAATGGCCGGAGGCAATGAGAACGTTATACTGTGTGAGCGCGGTATCAGGACATTCGAGACGGCGACGAGGAACACACTCGACATTTCGGTGATCCCTGTCCTGAAGGAAAAATCACACCTTCCGGTCATCGTCGATCCGTCCCACTCGACGGGATTTTCAAAGTACGTAAAGGACGTTACATATGCGGCTACCGCGGCCGGAGCGGACGGCATCATCGTCGAGGTTCATAACGATCCCGAGAACGCATGGTGCGACGGACAGCAGTCGATAACTCCGGATGCGTTTGCCAAACTTTCAACCGGTATGGACAGGATCAGGGAGGTTATCACGACTCTATGAGATCAGTCGGAGTGATCGGGCTCGGCCTTATAGGAGGCTCAATGGCCCGTGCCATTTGCAGCCGGACAAACGCAAATGTATACGGATATGATGCGGATCCCGAGGTCGTTAAAAAGGCGACGGATGACGGCGTTCTTGCCGGAAGACTCGAGGATCATTATAAGGATATAGAACTTCTGATCGTGGCACTTTATCCTGCGGATGTCGTCAGCGTCATCACGGATGTTGCCCCAAAGCTTTCCGGGGGCTGTATAGTCGTTGATTGCACGGGCGTTAAGAAGTTTGTGTGTGACAGGCTCTCGGGGAAACTTGCCGAAATGAAGCTTCGCTTTATCGGCGGACATCCGATGGCGGGAAAGGAAGTGGCAGGCTACACCAATTCCTGTGATGACCTTTTTGACAGGGCTTCAATGATCCTGTGCCGGGATGAATATACGGACGAGAAAGCTCTTTCCGAAGCGGGGGATCTCTTTAAGGAAGCCGGTTTTGCACGGATAGTGATAACGACACCCGAAGACCACGATCGTGTGATAGCGTACACATCGCAGCTTGCGCATGTTGTATCTTCGGCATATATTAAGAGCCCTACGCTTGAAAAGCGTTACGGGTTTTCCGCGGGTTCTTTTAAGGATCTTACAAGGGTCGCAAAACTGAACGAGGAGATGTGGGCCGACCTGTTTCTTGCAAACGATGAAGCACTTGCGGCAGAAATTGACGAGATAGCATCTCACCTTTCCGAATACGCGGATGCGATAAGGTCAGGTGACAGGGCGGAGCTCGTTAAGCTTCTTCGAGAAGGCCGAATCAGAAAAGAAGACGACGAAGAAAAGGACGTAAAATGGACTTAAAGCTGACATCCCGAAAGGCGGAGGAAAACACCGTCGAGGCGATATCATCAAAATCATATGTCCACAGACTTCTGATCGCTGCGGCGCTTTGCGGCAGTGAATGCGAAGTCGCAACCAACATCGTCTCGAAGGATATGGAGGCTACGATCCGCGCGCTCCGATCGCTCGGATTATCCGTATCGATAAAGGGATCCGATTACGGAGCGAAAATCACACGATCCGACATCATCGACTGCGGTGAAAGCGGGTCTACGGCAAGATTCCTGTTGCCGGTGGCGGCACTTGTTGCGGACGGAGTAACGCTTACCGGAAGCGGAAAACTTCCCGAACGTCCTATGGGGCCTCTTTGCGATGTATTGCGGAGCGCCGGCGTTACGGTAAGCTCCGATCATCTTCCGATAACCGTCAGCAAAAAGCCGCATTCCGGGAATTATGAGATACCCGGGAACGTTTCTTCGCAGTTTATCTCCGGACTTCTGTTCATGTTGCCGCTTCTTTCCGGCGACTCACATCTGAAGGTAACAGGCGGTCTTGAATCGGCCGCATATGTTGATATGACGATTGACGTTCTTTCACGTTTCGGAATCCGGATCGACTG
>JAEEJD010000224.1 GCA_016281675.1 Lachnospiraceae bacterium | reverse complement strand
TTTGATATGATCGCGATCTCGGTAGCTCTTATGGCAGCTGCCACTCTTGTAAAGAGAAGGGAATTTCTTAACCTTATCTTCATAGAGTATTTTGTGATCATGGCCGTGCAGCTGGCGCTCGAAAACAGGTACTCCGACTTCGAGTTTGATGTCGCAACACTCGTCCGTGTGATTTTCCACGTCGTAAGTGAGATATGCTGCTACATACTGTTAAGGCGTGTTGTAATTCTCGGCTCATCAAACAGACGTATACTTGAAAACAGTGACAGCCAATTTGATAATCTGAAAAATGATTATGAAGATCTTCTTTTCAATATCTCAACGAACCTTGCAAACGAGAAAGATCCCGAAAGACTTGCCCAAAGGATCGGGGATATCGGTGAATACAGCCGTATATGCAAAGGAAATATTGAAACATGTACGGAAGAGTATTCGATAGTTTCGCTTATAGACAAAGCAGTTTCATATGCGGAGAGGTTCGAAAGCAAGCAGGGTGTTGGTTTTGTGGTTGATCTTGACCCTTCGGTACCTTCCCGGATGAGCGGAGATCCGGAAAAGCTTCTTGTTATCATGGAGCATCTTATCGACAATGCGTTCAAGTATACGAAACGCGGTGGGGTATATCTTCACGTTTCGGGGATCAGGCACGAGGAAGGATTTAACCTTGTGATCGATGTGACCGATACCGGTAAGGGTATGAGCGCATCACGGATAGACAATATAGTGAAACAGACGTATATGTCCGGCAGCGATACGGAGAACAACGGGGGTATCGGGATCGGCCTTGCGATAGTGTACGGATATGTGCGCAGTATGAACGGATTCGTTCATATGGAAAGCGTGGAGCAAAAGGGCACAAATGTAAGAGTGAGCGTATCGCAGGAGATAACGGATCCCGCACCGTGCATGACGCTTACAAACAACAGATTCCTGAATGTTGTCTGTATGTTTGATCAGGAGGTTCAAAGGCATTCGAGAGTGCTTGAGTTCTATAAGAACATGGCGGACAATGTGGCGGAGGCTTTGCGCTTTAATCTGTATTATGCAACGTCTCTTCGCGACCTTAACAGATATCTGGAGCGCGGGACGGTTACGCATATAGTTACCGGTCCCAAGGAATACGAAGGGTTAATGAAGCAGTCGGTAAGTATACCGGCGGATACCCCGATGATAGTATGCAATAGCGATCCGGAAGCCGTTTTTGCCGGCGCGGTATCGTTGCCGGGTCCGGTCTACAGCAGAAGGATTTTTGATGTTCTTAACGGGAAAGAGAACGTTCCTCCGAAGGAAGGAGGGCGTAAATGAAGATAGACCTGAAGATAAGAAAACTTATCAATGATTCTTCGAAAGATATCAAGGAACGCGTATTTATCGTTCTGACTATTGCAGCGACCCTTGTTACACTGATCGCACTTATCGGGGATATAATCTACGGAAGCGATATAGTTGAGATAATCACACTTATAATCGCACTTATCGCAATTCCTCTTATCACATATATAGGAGTGAAGACCGACAGGATCATTTTGATGACCAAGATACTGTCGTGTGCTCTTATTCTCGTTGTAGTTCCGGTCGCATTTTTGTATGGCGGCGGTACCGAAGGAACCGTTATACCGTGGCTTATTTTTGTGTACCTGTATATCGGCCTTATGCTTACGGGAGCATGGCGGGCAGCTTCTCTTGCCGTTCATACTCTCATCGTGATCGGACTGTTCATGTACGGATACCGGCACCCCGAGCTTAGCGAATCACTGTCAAGAAACGTCAGATATATCGATATCGCACTTTCGGTCATAGAAGTCGGTTATATCTGTTTTGTAATGACATGGTTCCAGAATCTGATGTTTTCGCACGAGAATGAAATGGCGCGTGAGGAGACAAAGAAGGTTGAAGAACTGAACAGATCCCAGAACCGTTTCTTCTCAAGCATGAGCCATGAGATAAGGACCCCGATCAACTCCGTACTCGGACTGAATGAGATAATCTTAAGGCAACCCGATGCGTCGGCCGAGATACGAAGAGATGCCGCAAACATCCAGGGAGCCGGTCGCATGCTTCTTGCTCTTATCAACGATATCCTGGACTTTTCGAAGATAGAGGCCGGCAAGATGGATATCGTTCCGACAAACTACTCGATAGCATCCATGATCAGAGAGATCGTTAACATGATCATGCTCCGTGCGCAGGAGAAGGGGCTGGAGTTCAATGTAGAACTTGATCCTTCGATACCTTCCGAACTGTACGGTGACGAGGTGCGTATCAAGCAGATACTCATCAACCTTTTAAACAATGCCATCAAGTATACAAGAGAAGGTTCCGTTACTCTTCACATCGAGAAAGAAGCAGCCGAAGAGGGTCACGTGATCCTGATATTTACAATAGAGGATACGGGACTCGGAATCAAACAGGACGTGATCCCTTACCTTTTTGATGCGTTCCAGAGAGTCGATGAAGATAAGAATGTCGGAATTGAAGGAACGGGACTGGGACTGTCGATAGTCAAACAGCTTGTTGAACTGATGGGCGGAACGATCACCGTGGACAGCGTGTACACGCAGGGTTCGACATTTACGGTAGCGCTTAAGCAGACAGTCACAAGAGCCGATGCGGTCGGATCGATCGATATCAAAGAATATGACACCATGGGCGAAGGAGGAGAATACAAACCCGGATTTACCGCGGTTGATGCAAGAGTCCTGATAGTCGATGACAATGAAATGAACCTCATGGTCGAGAGCAAGCTCCTTGACGGTACGCTTATAAGTGTTGATACAGTACCGAGCGGCAAAGAAGCCCTTGCGCGGACTCTTTCCGAGCATTACGATCTGATACTCATGGATCATCTGATGCCGGAAATGGACGGTATAGAATGTCTTCAGCATATAAGGAATCAGGCGGGCGGACTTAATAACCGTGTTCCGATAATAGCTCTGACCGCAAATGCCGGAAGCGAAATGAAGGAACTGTATTTAAGCAGCGGCTTTGAAGATTATCTGGTCAAGCCTGTCTCGGGACGTGCACTTGAGGAAACGCTGCTTACGCACCTTCCTCCTTCAAAGGTCAATATCAGCGGAGAGATGTCATCGGCAGCTGTCAGGCTGAATACCGCAAGCAGTTACACCCGTAAGATCCCGGTGGCTGTAACATGTGCCCTTACATGCGATATTCCCCTGCCGGTCCTTGATAAATATCAGATCGAGACGGTCTGCTACACGATCATTTCCGAAAACGGCAGGTATTACGACGGGATCGAGGCAACGAGCGATGAACTTATCCGTTATATGAATGAGGGAAAATCATTTGCGGCGGTTCCTCCCACAGTGGATGAGTATATTTCTTTCTTCGGAAGGATTCTGAAGAAGGCGCATAACGTTATTTATATTTCCGCGGCATCGGGATTGAGTCCCGAGTACGAGCGCGCGACCGAGGCGGCACGATCATACGGTAACGTTACCGTGGTAGATTCCGAAACAAGCTCTGCTGCGGTCGGTATGCTCGCACTTATGGCTCAAAGGATGTCGGTAAGGGGAAGTACATACGAAAAGATAGTCGAGGAACTTGAAAAGGCCAAGAAGATCATTCATGCATGCTTTGTTTCCGACAGTATTTATTACGCAAACAGGAAAGGTCTGCTGGATTCGCTGATCGTAAGCTTCATGAACACGATGGATCTTAGGCTCTTTATCAGTTACAACCGGAAGGTATTCGGCGTCGACAAAGTGCGTCGCGGTGGGTTTGATGACTACATAACCGGATTCATGGATCATATGCTTGAGAAGGCGGGCAAAGAGGACATTGATCTTATCGTTGTTGTTTATACGAGCCTTTCGGATGAGCAGAAGGATTTTATAAGAAAATATCTAAAACCCAGGCACGTGGTATTTTTCAGATCATCTTCCGTTATGCCGATCTATATGGGAGTCGGCACTTTCGGAATGATGTGCTTTGAGCGCGGACGTTACTCGGGTGATCTGATCGGTATGCTCTCTGAAGAAACTCCTGATGCTGTGGTTGATGATACGCAGGAAGAATACATTCCGGAAGAAGCAGCGGAGGATACAGCGGAAGAGAAGGTCATCACTATTAAGGATATCCCCGGCATAGATTACGAGGTCGGATTGAAGAACAGCGGAAACGAGGATACTTTCAAGTCGCTTCTGGAAGTTTATTACAAATCCGTGGATACGAATTACGGTGAAATAAGCAGTCTGTATGACAGCGAAGACTGGAAAAACTACACCATCAAAGTCCATGCTCTTAAGAGTTCATCTCTTCTTGTCGGCGCCGTGGAGCTTTCCGAGGAAGCCAAAGAGCTTGAAATGGCCGGAAAACGCGATGATATTGACTACATAAGAGACAATCACCTGAAAGTGATGGAGCATCTGAAGAGTTACGGGGATGTACTGAATGCATTCTTTACGGGCGGGTCGATCCAAAGTGCTCCCAAAGTCGAGGAGGTTTCCGATACCGTAAGTGTTGAAGAGCCAAAAGACGTTTTTGAATCGGTATTGATGGAGAGCGTATATGAGATAATAAGTGAAGCTGCCCGGGATCATGATGAAGAGACAATATCCCAAACTATCATGGAGATCATTGAATATCCGATATCCATGGAGGATGCGGAAAAGCTGGAACAGCTTCAGATGATGCTGGAGAATGGCGAATACGAAAAGATGGCGTCCGTTATTGACGGTTAGCATTGTTTAAAGATAAAATGACAGAGCGGATGAAAATGCTCGTCCCGACTGTCCGGAGGTGTATGTGATGGAAGGAAATGTGGCAATAATAACCCATCAGTTCAGTGTTGTGGTCAAGTCCATGGAAAGAGGGCTTGCCGAAAAGGGTTACAACGTATCTCTTATAAAGGATGATATCTTTGCGATCCGTGAAATGGCTGCGGATACGCAGGCGTTTATTCTGTATCTCCAGGATTCGATCGTAGGAGACATGGATCTTACGAAAAGCGTCCTGCTGCTTTGCGATACATTCCAGGATCTTAACCGTAATATGATCCTTATAGGATCCGAAACGTGCAAAGATGCGCTTCTTGGAAACATTCCCGCTCTTACAAAGTATATCTGGATAAACAGACCTATAGATATGGATGAGCTTGGCGAAGAGATAGAAAGGGAAATCAAAAAAAGCATTTCTAAAAAAGGCAAGAAGAAGATTCTTATAATAGATGACGATGCTTTCTATGCACAGATGATCATAAAATGGCTTGAGAATTCGTATAACGTGGAGGCTGTTAACGACGGAATGCAGGGTATTTCCTGGCTTGCAAAAAATAAAGTGGATCTGATACTTCTCGATTATGAGATGCCTGTGGTTGACGGTCCGAAGATATTGGAAATGCTCAGGATGCACCCCGATACGGAATCTATCCCGGTTATATTCCTGACGGGTATAGGTACCAAAGAGAGTATTGCGCGTGTCATGAAGCTCAAACCGCAGGGATATGTGTTAAAGAGTACGACAAACGAGGAGCTGAACAAAACAATTGGCGAATTTTTTGATAAACAGACAAAGCTCCAATAAAAGGATCGTTCCCGCGATATTTGCTGCTGTAGCGCTTATCATGATCATTGTTATCCGTTCGGTTACGGGTGACAAAGATGTACAGGGATCTGCCGGAGTGACTCCGATCCCCGACGGTTGGAGAGATCAGGCAGGTAATATCTGTACCATAGATGATGCACACACAAACTCCGACGGCATACCGGTGGTGCTGGAGAAGAAGATCATGCAGGGCTTTGCGGATACGGATTGCCTGTGCTTTGCATCTTATAATGTCAATTTAAAAGTATATGTTGACGATAAAGAAATCTATTCGTACGAGTCGGTTGACAATCTGACGGGAAAAGGATACGGTACCGCGTTTCATGAAGTTGATCTGCCGGTCAACCTCGGGGGCAGGATACTCAGGATAGAGTTTGAATCATCCGATCCTTTGTCGGGAAATGAATACGGTTATATAGCAAACGTTTATCTCGGATCCGCCATGTCATATATTCACATGCTCTTCGACAGGAAGGCGATATCGGTCGGAATATCCGTATTCATCGTTTTCCTCGGGTTGATGTTTGTTCTCATCAGTATGGCGGTCGATAAAAGCGAGAGGATCCCGTTCGACATCACATCTCTCGGTATAGCTGCGATCCTTTTGGGATTGTGGCTTCTTATCGCAACAGATATCATTCAGCTTCTGACCGGTCATGTATATGCTGTCCGGGTTCTGAACAGGATACTTATAATGCTGGTGGGGTATCCTCTTGTCAGGTTCTTCAATTCACTCACCAATAAGAGACGCCTTATCTATCCGCTGATACAGCTTGTCTGCACGGCGATCCTGCTTGTTATCCTGATCGCTCTGAGATACTACGGAGCGGTAGATATGATGACCTCGTTTCCGAAGGTTCTTATCATATACTGCGTCGTGCTCGCTGTCACATGTATCCTGATGTTTGCGGATGATGAGCTGTACTGCAGGGATAACGGTATGATGTCACGGCTTAAAAGGTACTATATCGGTCTTGCCGTTTTCCTGTTTTGCGTATTTGCGGATTTTACGCTTTATATGATGAGAAGGATCGTCGGGAACGATACGTACGGAGTAGTCACAAGAGCAGGATCCCTGATACTTATCGTTGTTATTTTGCGGCAGTTCTTGAGATGGTGGACAAGAGACAGGGCGGTGATAGAAAGAGGGCATCTGATATCAAGTTCTCTTTCGATAGCCACATCGGATAATACTCCCGACAACTGCATCAAACAGATACTGGAATGTGCGGCAAAGCAGTTCGGCGCGGGCCGTGCGGTTGTGTTTGAGGATCAGAAGAACGGCAAGTTCCACGGAACATACGCATGGTTCGAACACAGGGATGAGATCCATCCTTCGGAACTTTTGCTG
>JAEEJD010000223.1 GCA_016281675.1 Lachnospiraceae bacterium | reverse complement strand
GTCTCCGAAAAATCACGTTGATAAGAGATATTTTATCCGTACGGATCTGCCGCTTTCGGATGACGATTCGGATGCATTTTCGGAAGGCATTGTTCTTAACGACGGAACGAAGTACAGGAGTGCTACCCTTGAAATATGTGAAAGTGACAATACCGAGGCGGTCGTAACGATAAGCGAGGGTAAATACCATCAGGTAAAGAATATGATCGCGAGCCGCGGAAAAAAAGTTACCTACTTAAAGCGTTTGTCAGTCGGAAATCTGAATCTTGATCCGGATCTTGTCGAGGGGATGTATCGGGAACTGTCGGATGACGAGATCGCAGTACTTTCGAAATGATTGCAAAAATCATTCTTGTTATTGTGTTTATGTCGAATAATAGGTAAAATGGCCGTATGATTCAAAAGAAAATCCTATGCAACGATATACAGTCCGCGGAAGAAGCGATCCTGACAATTGACGGGATCATTTCGGAAACGAAGCATAAGTGTGCCCTTATCACTATTTATGAGAGGGGCTTATCCAAAGCCGAAACGGAGTCGCTTGTCGGGAAGATCAAAGAACTCGATCATCCCGAGCTTCAGATTGCCGGGATCTCATTAACTCTTATAGCCGAGTTGATGCCCGAGGGCAGCGGTATACTCCTTAATCTGATACTTACGGATGAAGCCGATATTGATGTGGTAAGTATCCCGTGTGTTCCGGGAGAAGAGACAAAAGCAGCACAAAGCCTTAAGAGACGCCTGGACGAGTACGGCGAAATAAAGGCTGTGGAGCTGTTCGGAAGTAATATGGCCCTTAACACGACCGCTTTTATGGAAAAGGCGATGGAGGGACATGAGGATGCGGTATTGTTCGGAACATCCACGATCCGTAATCTTCCGCAGAAGATTTCCGTTGAAGAAGGTGAGAACACCGTTGAAATCGAAAAGTATGATTCCGATCCGGTCAGCAACGAACTGATCATCGGAGACGATATTCTAAGTGACGGGTTCGTGGCAGTCGTATTTTACGGAAGCGGATTGAAGGTTCTGGCTGAATACGCACTGGGCTGGAATCCGATCGGCCGAAGTTTTTCCGCCAAACTGGGAGATAAGCCGTCAAAGGGTGAGACGGTGATCACAAAGATCAACGATCTTCCGGCGGTGGATATATACAGAGAGTACCTTGGTGTATACCCCGATGCGTACTTTATCGGTAACATATGCGAATTTCCGTTCGTCGTTGAACGGGACGGGATCAATATCTGTATGATCCCGATAGATTGCGGAAAAGACGGTGAGCTCTACTTCATGATGACCGTAAAGGAGGGTGAGCGGATCCGTTTCACTTTCGCTTCTCACGACGAAGTACTGGATGCGAGTCGCAGATCACTGGAGAAAATGGAGCAGTTTGCACCCGAAGCGTTGTTCCTGACGCTTTGCGGAAACCGTATCAATTTCCTTAAAGAAGATGCACATATCGAATGGGATGAATTCTCCCCGATCGCTCCGGATCATGCTTTGATGCATGGTGCGTGTGAGCTTTTTTATCATAACGGAAAAGGCGGAATACTTAACAGTGCGCATCTGGCCATTGGCCTTAAGGAAGGTGATGCGGCAAAGAGTGCCGGAGAGTTTGAGCATCCTTCTTTGGAGAGCCTGCGTCACGGACGTACTTTGTCGCTTTCCGACAGAATGTCAACATTCCTTTCCAAGATAACAAATGAGCTTATTGATATGGCCGCTGAGGCAAGAGAAGCCAACAAAGCCAAGTCGGCATTCCTGTCGCATATGTCTCATGAGATACGGACACCGATTAATGCAATCCTCGGAATGGATGAGATGATACTTCAGGAGAGTAAGGAAGAGGATACTCTCGATTATGCCGCAAGTATTCGTTCCGCCGGGAACAATCTTCTCGGCATAGTCAATGATATACTTGATTTCTCGAAGATCGAAGCGGGAAAGATGAACATAATTCCGGTGGAATACGGACTGACTTCGCTTATCAACGATCTGTATAACGTAGTCAGACTCCGTGCCGAAGACAAGGGACTGAAAGTTAAGCTCGATATCGATCCGTCGATCCCGTCCGTTCTGCTCGGCGATGTAACACGTATCAGACAGGTCATCACAAATCTGCTGACAAATGCAGTCAAATATACGGAGACGGGCTGCGTGACGCTGAGTATCAGGGCAATAGGCGCTGAAGATATTCCCGACAGATCGATCAGACTTGCGGTTTCGGTAAAAGATACGGGCATAGGTATCAAACCCGAAGATATGAACAGACTGTTTGAGGAATATGAGCGCGTTGATGAGAAACGTAATATTTCCATTGAAGGAACGGGACTGGGTATTTCGATCACGACGGAACTTCTCGAACTGATGGAAAGTAAGCTTTCGGTTAAAAGCACTTACGGTGAAGGATCCGAATTCGGATTCGAGTTAATACAGGGTATCGTTAATGACGAACCGGTCGGAGATCAGAGCAGTTGGTTTAAGAAACCTGCCGGAAGAAAACAGCGTATCGACTTTATCGCCGAGGATGCACATATTCTTGTTGTAGACGATTCTCCGGTAAATCTCACTGTGATGAAGAACCTTCTCAAGAAGACAAAGATCAAAACGGATACGGCCACATCGGGTGAAGAAGCGCTGGAGCTTGTTAAGAAGAATGAATATGATGTCATATTCCTTGATCATTTGATGCCGGAGATGGATGGGCCCGCAACACTTAAGAAAATGAAGGAACTTGACGACAACAGATCAGCCGGGGCACCTGTCATATCCCTTACGGCAAATGTTCTTTCGGGCGCGAGAGATGAGTATCTTGCGGCGGGTTATAATGACTATCTGTCCAAACCGATCAAACTGAAGGAACTGGAGGATATGCTGTTTTACTATATTCCTCCCGAGAAGATAAGGACCGTTCAGTAAAATAAAAAAATTTTCAAAAAGGGGTTACGAAACGAGAGATATGTGACGATATATCTATCAAAGATAAGAAAATAAGCCAACACTCTTTTTCATTTTGTAAACCTCCCTTAATTAAGCATCCCGCAAGTCATAGCGCACTTGCGGGGTTCTTACTGTGAAAGGAATGCCATGAATAAAAAAGCCGGAAACAAATACATGCAACTGGCCATTGATGAGGCACGTGAAGGTATTCGCGGTGGCCACGGGGGTCCGTTCGGATGTGTGATAGTCAAGGACGGAAGAGTTATCGGAAAAGGGCATAACAGAGTGCTGTGTGATCACGATTCCACCGCACATGGGGAGATTATCGCCATCAGGAGAGCCGAAAATGATCTCAGGACATTCGATCTTTCCGGAAGCGAACTGTATACTACAGGAGAACCGTGTCCGATGTGTCTTGCGGCTTGTATGTGGGCCAATATCGATAAAGTTTATTACGGATGCAGTATAAGCGATAACGAGGATATCGGATTCAGGGATAAGAAGTTTGATGAAATGTTCGGCGGCGGACGTGGATCATTTGCCGGTTATCTTGAAGAAACGGACAGGGAAGCCTGTCTTGAACTGTTTGATGAATACAAGTCAATGGATTCAACGAAGTATTAGTTCTGCTCCATGTTAACGGAGTATCCGTCGCATACGGTCGTGACGTCTCCGTTCATGGTAATAAAGTATTTGATCTTTTTCTTGTCAAGATAATTGATAAGACGTTCTTCCGGTTCACGTTCTTCATTTGTACTGATGACTCCCAATGACGGGGCCACCCGCTTGAGGAACTCCTTCTCGTTCTTTTCATAACCGCCGTGATGAGGCAGTTTGATCCAGTCGGCGGATAGATCGTCTGATCCGTTTACGAGTTGCTCCATCCGGGCATTTTCAATATCTCCGGTAAAGAGCATTTTTTTGTTTCCCAGATCATAACGACACATAAGGGACATATTATTGTCCGGCTTATCACCGGCAAGAAGGCTTGCGGCATCTTCGGCCGGAAGCAGTTCTATCTTAAGATCATCATATTGTATCGTCATTTCTGAATCCACAGCTACTGCAGTAAGGTGTTCCTTGTCGTTCGAAAGTTCTTCCATCAGGGGCTCATAACCTTTTTTGGAACTTACGTAGTCAGGATAATAAACAGTCTTTACGGGATAGTTTTGCAGTATCTCTACAGCGCTTCCTATATGATCCTTATCGAAGTGGGAGAGGATCATGTAGTCTATTTCTGTTATGTCATGGCTTTTAAGCCACCCGTCTATCCGCTCATAAGCATCTTCTTTACCGGTATCTATCAATCCGGTTATTTCCCCGTAACACACTATCGCGGCATCGGCTTTCCCCACATTCAGATCCGTTATGACAAGCGTCCTGCCCGTAGGATCCAAAGCGTTTGTCGACGGGCGGAAGATAATTATTCCGGCAGTTACGGCGATGCATATGATCATCAGCACTGCGGCGATGATTTTTAAACGTCGTTTCGTTTCCATGCTCATAATTGTAACACGGAATCGTGATATTTTGTTGAAACAACATCCCGAACTCGGTAAAATGAATAATCGGGGAGAAAAGGAGAAACTTATGAAGGAAAACAGATTACCGGTTATTACGATCAACAGAGAATACGGTGCGGGCGGAAGAAGTCTTGCGGAAATTCTCTCGGATAAGCTCGGGATACCGTATTATGACAGGGAGTTTGTCTCAAAGACCGTGGAAGAGAGCGGATATGATGTTGAGGACGTCGAGCGTGAAGGTGAGGAGATGAGCAGACCTTCAAAGGTGCTTAACAACATTTTGAACAGTACCGTTTCCTACAGCAGTTCCCACGATGCGATCTTTTCGGCCGAGAAAAAGGTGATATTGGAATTGGCCGATAAACCGTGCATTATGGTCGGGCGCTGTGCGGATTATATACTCGGACAGGCCGGAATAGATACGGTAAGCGTATTCCTGCACGCTCCTATAGAAAACAGAATTGAGCGTCTTAAACAGCGGGAGGGCGAAACAGGGGAGCTTTCCGAAAAGTTCGTAGAGGAACGTGACAAACAGCGTAAAACTTTTTACAAGCAATATACCGGAAGGGAAATATACGATGCGGCAAACTACACTTTCAGTTTTGACGTGAGCAGGATCGATATTTCAGATTGTGCGGATATAATCCTTGATCTGCTGAAGAAGAGTGAAAAGGACAATTGACGGAAGGGAGACTGTTATGAATAAGAGAATACGGCAAAAAGCATGCTGTGTGCTTGCAGCCGCATCAATGCTTATCCTCTCCGGATGCTCCGGACAGAGGATGATGATGGGAACGGGAGGAACATCCGGAACTTATTATGCATTCGGAGGTGTTCTTGCCCAGTATATGAAAGAATATACCGAATACAGCGTTACCGCGGTTTCCACGGCCGCATCAAAAGCCAATATCCAGAGCATCGGCGACGGTGATTATCAGATAGGTTTCACTCAGTCGGATGTAATGAACTACGCATGGGAGGGAAGCAGATCTTTCGAGACTGACGGCCCGTGCAGGGATTTTCGCGTGCTTGGCGCGCTGTATGCCGAGACGGTTCAGCTGATCACGATGCAGGAAGATATCAAGACCGTTGATGACCTTAGAGGAAAGAGCGTTTCGATCGGAGCACCCGGATCCGGAGTGTACTTTAACGCCATGGATGTATTGGAGGGAGCCGGACTGACGGTTGATGATATCAAGCCTCAGTACCAGAGCTTTGATGACAGTAAAGAGGCACTTAAGGACGGACAGATTGATGCGGCGTTCATCGTCGCCGGTGCACCGACATCCGCGATCACGGAACTGGCCACAACAAACGGAGTATACCTGATACCTATAGAAGGAAAGCTCAGAGAGGATATTATGGGTATCTGTCCTTATTACGCACCGATGGTTATACCGGAAGATACCTATCCGGGACAGAGCGAGCCTGTAGAGACAATAACGATCAAGGCCACACTGATCGTTGATGCCGATCTTGACGATGACTGTGTGTATGATCTTACCGCATCGATCTTTGACCATACCGCCGATATCGCAATAGAGAATGCAAAAGGCGAAGAACTGTCGGTGGAAAACGCGACATCGGGTATAACCGTGCCTTTCCACGAAGGTGCCGCACGTTATTACGGGGAGCACGGAGTTATGGTGGAAACACTGGAATAACGTGTCTGGGAAACAGTGAGGAATGATAATGAGTAATCAAGTTGATGACAAGAAAGAATACGAGTTGGAAAATGAAGACCTTGATGAGGTCATGAAGAAGTATGACAGGGAATCCAACATCCGGGTATGGACCGGAAAACCGGCCATTATAGTAAAGACCGTGCTGATCGGTTTCTCGTTGTTCTGTATATGGGTAACACTGTTCGCGACATTTCTGGAGGAGATAAGGCTGACATCCTTTATGGGCCTGATCGTGCTCCTCGGTTTTTTGTATTATCCTGCCGACAAGAACAATAACAGAGAAAATCACATCCCCTGGTATGATGTGCTTGGTATGATATTCGGAGCGGGAGCGTTTTTGTACTATACTTTCAGCGCCGAGCAGATCATTCAACAGGGAACGAGGTTTCAGCCGTATCAGATAATCATAGCCGTTATAGGTATAGTGGCGCTTCTTGAGGTAACGAGAAGAAGCGTGGGATGGCCGATCCTGATAGTTGCCCTGTTCTTCATTCTTTATGCGCTTGTTTACGGACTGACGAATCCGTCTGTTGTCGGAAGACTAAAATACCTCGTGCGTAACCTGTTTTACGCCAAGACAGGTATTTTGTCGACGCCGATCAATGTATGTTCAAAGTACATAGTCGTATTTATCATATTCGGCGCTTTTTTGGAACGCACCGGTATATCGGAGCTATTCATCAATCTGGCAAACTGTATAGCCGGAAGATTTGCCGGCGGCCCGGCAAAGGTGGCCGTTATTTCTTCGGCACTGTGCGGAATGGTAAGCGGTTCTTCGGTAGGTAATACGGTTACCACCGGATCTGTTACGATACCGATGATGAAAGATACGGGATACAGATCGGAGTTTTCCGGAGCGGTTGAGGCCGCGGCGTCCACGGGAGGACAGATCATGCCTCCCATAATGGGAG